>CAYYUU010000579.1:3347-5508 GCA_964474955.1 uncultured Alcaligenaceae bacterium
CAGTTCCGTCGAAGTCGATTTAAGGGGCGGCAACGATCGGTTCACAGGTGAGTCCAAGATGACCTTGCCCGTGATCGTGGATGGTGGTGCGGGAGACGACACCCTTCGGACGGGGCTCGGAGATGATCTGCTCCGCGGGGGTGAAGGGAATGACTCTTTGAGTTCCTGGGGCGGTAACAACGTTCTCGTCGGTGGCATCGGGAATGATTCGCTGCGAGTGTTGGGCGGTCACAATATTCTGATCGGAGGAGGTGGTCAGGACATGATTGTGGGTGGTCTCGGTGACGACCTGTTCATCGCTGGCAGCACGAGTTACGACACGAGCAACACAGACTGGAACGCCCTTCGCGCTGTTTGGTCCTCGGCTGCAACTTACGAAAACCGGATTGCTCAACTCCGAGCGGGCCAAACAACATCGGGAGCGTTGCTGGAAGCTGGGGTCACAGTCTTGGACGACGATAGCTCCGACTACCTGAGCGACATCTACGGACAGGCTTGGTACTTTGCCGACACGATAGAGGACAACATTCTGTATCTGTCCTCCGACGAAATCGTTGACGAATTGTAGGATGCGGGAGTGTTTTGGTGCCAAGCTGTTGGTGGTTTTTGTTGGCGAGGGATGCGAAGGCTCGCCAACATAGTGAGTAAGGAACAGGGAACAGAAAGACAAAGAGAATCTCACGCGAAGGTGCGAAGAAAGGAAAGGAAAGTCCCTCTGAAATCTCGTTTCAGGAAACTTCGTCAAATTCAGTCCGCTGGCAAAGGGCCGAAGGCCCGGACAGTTGCCTAGCCCAGGCCGTTGGCCTGGGTTCTGGGAAACGAACGCAACAAAGAACAAATCTTCTTACTTTTCGTTCTTCGCACCTTCGCGCCGTCGCGTGAGATTCTCTTTGTCTTTCTGTTCCCTGTTCCCTATTCCCTCTCCTTAGCCTTCGACGAGCGGAAGCGAAAGTGTTCCGTTCTGGGCAAGTGCCTGTGACCCGAGGGAGACTTGAGCTTCGGCATGCGATCCGATGCCTCCTTGGGCTTGGACCTCGACGACTTCGAGTTTCTGCGATGGCACGCCACCGAGTTTTTTGATCGGGCCGTTCTTCAAGCCGGTGAGCCACTTCCAGCCATTCCAAAGCGACTTCACGAGTCCGGCCATGCCGAAGATCTGGTACTGGAGTCGCAAGCTGTACGACTGGTCTTTCCAGTTCAGGATCGTGCGGACGAAATTCAGTGGGTTATAGAACTTGCCGTAGGCGAGGTAAATGTTGAGTTGTTTTCGCCACGGGTTCGGGTCGTTCGTCGCGATGCAGTGGTTGCCATCGTAGTGGCGGTCTTCGAGTTTCTCCTCGCCAGCTTCTTCGATGACCATCCCGTTTTTGTACGGGTCTTCATATCCTTTGCTCCCGACGCTCGGCATGAGCATGGTGATCTGGGCCGACACCGCGCCGCTTTTGCGGAGGAAGTCCACCTGGTTGAGCAACCCATAGAGGTTGCCTTTGCTCGTGAGCGGTTGGCCGTCGTGGTGCATCATCATGGCCATCGGTGCGATGCCGATGTCGTTGAGCATTTTGAAGACTTCGCGAGTCTTGTCGGGCGTCTGGCCTTTCTTGACGAGTTCTGCCGTCATGTCTTCGATGCCGAACCAAATGGCCCGCAGGCCACCTTCGCGACAGATCGGCAGGAGGTCGCTGTTCTTATAGACGTCGAATTCGGTTGCTTCGGTCCCGAAGAACAAGGTGTCGCGGATGGGCTTGCCGTGGATCGTCCCCTTGGCCAGTTCGGTGAAGATTTCTTCGACGGCGTCGCGGCTGTTGAAGAAATTATCGTCGGTGCTGAAGAAGTTCAGGACGCCAGTTTGCTCGGCCATGTCGGCGATTTCTTGACGGGTCAGGTCGGGGCTCTTGGTCCGGAACGTGAATTGGTTGTAGGCCGGGATGGGGCAATACGAACAGCGGAACTTACAACCGTGCGTCGTCACAACGGAAATGATCTGGGCATATTTCTTGAGCTTGTTGAGCGGGAGCGGTCTCTTCGAAAGGGTGTGTCGACTGTGGGGGGCTTCGAGCATCGCGAGACCCAGAAGTGGGTGCGGCAGTTCGTCTAGGTTCTGGACGAGTCGCTGGATGCCCGTATTGATCAAACGAGTGAGCGGTTCTCGTTCGTCGCCTTC
>CAYYUU010000580.1:0-5507 GCA_964474955.1 uncultured Alcaligenaceae bacterium
CGGACAGGACGACCCAGGTGTTGCGCCAGTGTCGACCGCCGATGGGCACTTCTTCGCGCCGGTCGGTGAGGTGCACAAGGAATCTCGGGACGGCCACCACGATTCCCCGGCTCTTGAGCACTCGCGAAAACGCACAAACGTGTCGCGACTTTTCGCCCACCGCGGATTCGGGGACGTACTCGCCGTGGGAGAACAATCGCCGGACGCCTCGCCGCAATTCCAACAGTCGGAACAACGTGTACATCTTGATTCGCCCGTCCGCGACTGTGCCGAGCAACTCGTCGACCAGAGGGACAAGGTCCTGTTGGAAGTGTCGCACTTTGTGACGCAGGTCCGTCAGGATCTGTTGGCGGGCGCTGTAATCGACTGGGCGACGGTTGTCCGGATCGACGAGACTGAAGTCCCAAAGCTCGGTTCCCCGATAAATGTCGGGGACGCCTGGGACAGTGAGCTTGAGGGCGAGTTGGGAGAGAGAGTTGAAGAACCCGTAGAAGGCCACGCGGTTTTGGAATCCGACGAGGTCGGTGACGAATGGGTCGTCCAGGTCGTCGGGCAAGAGGCGGTGAACGAACTCCCAAACGGCACCGTCGTAGTCACCGTTCGGGTTGACCCAACTCGTGTGGACCTTGGCTTCCTTGGTGGCCTTCTGCATGTACTCGGCGATTCGCTTGCGGAACACGGGCAGTTCTTCGCGGGTCATCGAGTCGGGTGGCCAGGCCCCCACGAGGGTCTGGTAGAGCAGGTACTCGTCGTTGCGGCTGGGGGCGACCATCTTTTCGAGCTGGAACGTTTTCTCCTTGTTGAGGTCACTCCATCGCTGGATCGCGGACTCCCATTCGTCGGGGATTTCGGAAAGGACGTTGAGGCGTGCCCGGACGTCCTCGCTGCGTTTGGTGTCGTGGGTCGAACTGGCCATCATGGAATGCGGCCAGCGTTCGAATCGTTCCGCGTTCTGCTTGTGAAAGTCCTCCAGCGACATACCGAACTTGTCGGGATGCCCTCCGACTTCGTTGAGCGACACCAGCCGGTTGTAGACGTAGAACGAAGTGTCCTCGACGCCCTTGGCCATGATCGGGCCGGTGATCTGTTGGAACTTCATGACCCAGTGGATGAGCTGTTGTTGGTCGTCGTCGGAGAAGTCCTCGAGGTTCTTGAGCAACAACGTATCGCGGATGAAATTGAAGATCGGTTCGGCGGTCCGGGGGTTGCGTTTCTTCGCTTCGGCAACCGCCCGCTCGATGTAATTGCGGTCCCGCAGGGAGACCTCGTCGTAGCCGTTAATGTACGTCCGGTACACCTCCAGACACGCGATGATCTCGCGGACCGCCAGGTTCAAACTGTTCAAGGTAAAGTCGCGGTAGCGGCGGTTTCGCTCGGACACTCGGTCGAGCAGGTGACTGAGCGAGTTGATCTCACTCGACAGCGAAGCCTCCATGATGCGGCGTTTGCTCGACTGGACGATCTCGTGGAAGTCACTCGGTTCCCCCACGAACCGGGCATAGAGTACATCGAAGGCATTGGCGTTGTTCGATTCCACGAAGAGCCCGTTGAGGGCGATCAATCCGTCGTATCCGCTCGTGCCGTGCAAGGCCCACTCCTTGGGCAGGGGCTCGGACTCGGCGAGGATTTTTTCGGCGACGACGTAAAGCGGCCAGGTGGTTCGTTCCTGGTTCGCGGCCTCCTCGGTGAAGCGTTCGTTGACTTCTTCTTCGAGGCTTTCGGGAATTTCTTCGAGTCCGAGGAGTTTCTGAATCCTACGAAGCGTGTAGGTTTTTTGGAGATACAGAAAGTACTCCGTCGGGTCCCAAAGGCCGTCGGGGTGGTCGATTCGAAGTCCGTTGGCTTTGCCGCTGGCCAGCAATTCCAGGAACAGTTGGTGGGTCGCTTCGAAGACGTCCGGCAGTTCGACCCGGATCGCGGCGAGGTCATTGATGTCGAAGAATCGGCGGTAGTTGATCTCCTCCATGGCGACTCGCCAGAACGCTGGCCGAAACGTTTGTTCGTCGAGCAAGTCGTCGAGCATGTCGAAGCTGGAAACGTCTCCGACGCGACCGTTGAAGGCCTGGAGTGTTTCGTCGAGGAGCTTGGCGAACTCCGGACACTTTTGCGAGAGGTGGGCGATGCGGCGTTTGATGACCTCTTTCTCGCGGTTCCTCTCGGCAATCGCTTCGGAGTCGGTCTCGGTCCGCTCGGGGAGGTATCGAACAGCCGTGACGATACTTTGGAGCTCCTGGACGTCGGCGTCGTCCTCGCCGAGTTGTCCAGTGAAGTCTTCGAGCTTGTACTCGAGGATGGCGTTGTAGGTCCCGGGAGACACGGGAAATCTGTGTTCGTAGTAGGCGATAAAGAAGGCCCCTTCCTCGTACTCCAACTTGATCTGGCCGCTCTCGAGAATGCTGCCGTATTGTTCACCGAGGACGGGGATGAGGACCTTGTTTTCGAGGTTCGGGTTGACGGGGTGCCAGTCGATGTCGAAGTAGCTTGCGAACGACGAACTCGGGCCATTCTCCAACACGTCCATCCACCATGGGGCGGACGATCCGATTCCCATGTGGTTGGGGACGGTGTCGAGGACAAGCCCGAGTTCGTGGTGGGTCAGCTCGTGGGAGAATCGCTCGAATGCCTCGCGTCCTCCGAGTTCGGCGTTGATGTGCTCGTGGTCGCTGACGTCATAGCCGTGGGTGCTTCCCGGACGGGCTTGAAGGATCGGCGAGGCGTAACAGTCGCTGATGCCCAGATCCTTCAAGTACGGGACGACTTCCTTGGCTCGGTCGAACGGGAAGTCGGCGTTGAGCTGGAGCCGGTACGTAGCCGTCGGGAGTCTCGGACGGGTGAAGAGTTCGTCCAGGAGCGTGTGGACGGTCGGTGCGGTCTTCAGATCAGCTATTTTTTTTTTAAGGCCCTCGACTTGTATCCCGAGTTTCTCGCCGAAGCCGATGAAGTGATCGAGCCAAATTTGGGCCGTCTCGTCACTGAGGGCCTGGGCTTGCATCTCTGGGTATGCGTTCTGCATCAACTCGTAATAGACGTTCTGTGGGTACCAGAGGTTGACCTCGAACTTGAGCGTGTGGACGACGTTCATGAGTTGTTCGAGGGCAAGCAGTGGAGCCAGTTCCGTAGGTTGGGACAGGAGCCGTTCGGCCAACCGAGCGAGTGTCTGTTTGAGTTGGTAGGCGAGTCCGGGGATGTCGAGAGGGACGCCCCATCGGTCGGCTTCGGCGAGTAACCGGTGGACGATCTCTAGGTCGGGCTCGTCGTCCTTAAATGCCCACCGGATGTCATTGCTGATGATGAATTCGGCAGCCGTCCGGAAGGCACCCGGGAGGGGGGTTCCGGCGTCGGACAAGAACCGCATGGTCGGGAGCTGGGACTCGTAGAGTCGTCGGTAGACGGACTCGGCTTCGTCGAGCGTGGGACGCAGGAGGTGGTCGAGGACCTTGCGTTGTTCGTCGCGGAAGAGGGACTTGAGCGAATACGTCGACTCCCCGAATCCCTTGTCGATGAGGCGGATGATCTCGGCGAAGTCGGCCCTTTCGAAGGCGACCTTGAGTCCCTCCCACAGGGCCTTGTACTTCTCGTCGCTCTCGAAACCACGGACCCCTCCGTTGACGTTGTGGTCCCCGAAGTGGAGGATTCCGAACGTCATGTCCTCGGATTCCTGGGTGATGTCGAACGTCACGTTCGCCCGACCGACGACGAGTTGGGCACGACCGGCGGTCAGGGAATGGTAGTCCCGCCTTTCTGCCGTGTAGCAATAGATTTTGGACGTGTCCTCGTAACTCTCAAACAACGAGCTGACGGCGTAGTGGGCGGCGATTTTTTCCCAGTCGACGACGGACGGGCGGACCCACTTCTCGTAGATGTGGCGACCGTCCTTGTGCTCGGGTAAGTTGCTCTTGGCCTTTTCGAGTCGCCTGAGGAAAGGTTCTTCGAATTGTCCGGGCAGGAGCGACTCGGCGAGTTGGATGACCCTTCCGGCGTACTGGATGACCTGGACGGTTTCGATTCCGGAGATCTCGTCGAAGAACCAGCCGCAGCTGGTGTACATGAGCATGGCATGGCGCTGGAGTTCCATGAGCTTTAGGACAACGACCTTTTCGTCCGCGTTCAGCTCCCGGGTGGCGTTCTCCCGGAGGAACTTCTCGATGGTCTCGTCGGACCGATCCAGAATGACGTCGATGTACTGGTTGCGGGCTTCCCAGGGGTGTCGGAGGTATTCGCTGGCCTTGGCCTCGAACTTGGGAGCGACCTCGTCACGAAGCCAATCGAGGGCCTCCCGAAGTGGTCGCCGCCATTCCTGGTTCCACCCAGCTCTTCCGGAGTTACAGCCGCAGTTGCTGTTCCATCGTTCGACCCCATGGACACAACTCCAGGCGGTGTTCTCGGCGATCTGGACCTCATGAGTTGGGGCATGTTTTTCGAGGTACTCGCCGTAGATCGTGAGGTTGACGTCGGGGTTCTGGTCGATCGCGTGGAGGGCGTAGGCCAGGGCCATGTCGCCGTGGGTGTGGTGGTGTCCGTAGCTCTCGCCGTCGGTCGCGATGTGGACCACCTGCGGGTAGGGTCTTTCGTGGGACAAGGCCCCGAGGAGCCGATTGGCGAGGTGTTCGCCGGCCGTTAGGAGTTTCTCGAACGCGACGGCCCGCGACACCGGACCGTCATAGAAGAACAGGTAGATACTTTTGCCCGAGGGCAAGTGCTGGATGTATGCCGTTGCGGGATCCAGTCGTCCTTCGGTGGCGTCCTGCCAGTCGTCGCTGCCGATGGGTCGGACCCTCGAAGCCTGGTACGGCGAGAGGATGGTGAATTGAATTTCGTGGTTCGCCAATACCTCGAGCGTCCCGAGATCGACGGCCGTTTCGGCCAACCACATGCCTTCGGGTTTGCGACCGAAACGGTGTTCGAAATCGCGGAGGCCCCACACGACCTGCGAGACTTTGTCGCGGTCGTTGGCCAGAGGCAAGATCATGTGGTTATAGGCCTGGGCGATGGCCGAGCCGTGTCCGGAGAACTTCTCCTGGCTGAGCTTGTCGGCATCGAGAATGGCCTGGTAGACGTTCGGATCGTTGTGCTCCAGCCACGAGAGAAGCGTCGGCCCAAAGTTGAAACTGATGTTCGAATAGTTGTTGGTGATGGTGACGATCTTCCCGTCGCCGTCGAGCATCCGGGAGAGGGCGTTGGGGGCGTAGCACTCGGCGGTAATCCTCTCGTTCCAGTCGTGGTACGGGTACGCAGAGTCCTGGAGTTCCACTCCTTCCAACCAGGGGTTCTCACGAGGTGGTTGGTAGAAGTGGCCGTGTATGCAAATGTTTTTTTCCATGGGTGTGTTTGTTAGACGGCTTTCTTTGGTGTGGGTCGCGAGTCTGAATTTATCCAAGCAAGTTTGGTGCCGGGGGTCTGGAAGTCCAATGCAGTTCGTGGGGCCTGTTGTTTTCTACCAACCCGAAGCGCAAGCGAGGATCTTGAGCGGAGTTGGCTTTTGCTGCTTGCAGCGGAAAGCCAACGAA
>CAYYUU010000581.1:0-5503 GCA_964474955.1 uncultured Alcaligenaceae bacterium
ACCCCTACGTGTTTGTCGAGAACGCCAAGTGCGTTAAGCGTCCGACAGAGAAAGTGAAGGCGAGCAAACACCGTCGAAAGAATGGCGGCGGCTTTTGGCGAGCCGGACCAATCGCTCCGGGGTTCCGGCACATCGACGTGTTGCCCAAATTGACCGAAAAAGCCGTCTGGTATCTGAAGAGCCGGGCGAAGAAGGACCAACCGTTCTTCCTGTACTTACCGCTAAGTGCCCCGCACACGCCCTGGCTGCCGACGAAGGATTTCCGGGGCAAAACGAAGGTCGGTTACTACGGCGATTTCGTCGCACAGGTCGATGCGACGGTGGGTCGAGTTGTGACCACGTTGGAGCGTCTGAAGGTCGCCGAAAACACTATCGTGATCGTCACCAGTGACAACGGATCACACTGGCCTATGGCCGACATCCTTCGATGGGGGCACAGGGCCAACTGGATGTTTCGTGGCCAAAAGGCCGACATCTGGGAAGGCGGACACCGTATTCCGTTCATCGTGTACTGGCCCGGACACACTCCGGCCAATCGTGAGAGCGACGAGACGATCTGCTTGACCGACATGATGGCCACCTTTGCAAGAATCGTAGACGCCAAGTTACCCAACGACGCGGGTGAGGACAGTTACAACATCCTCCCGGCGATCCTTGGCAAGAAACTCAAAGGCCCAATTCGGGAGGCGACGGTCCACCACTCGTCGCGAGGAGTGTTCGCCATTCGGCAAGGGGACTGGGTGTTGATCGAGGGACTCGGGTCGGGAGGATTCACTTCGCCGGCTCTCATCAAGCCGAAAAAAAATGGTCCCAAGGGACAGCTCTACAACTTGAAGACGGATGTCCGTCAGAAGAACAACGTGTACCTGCAACACCCCGACCGCGTTCGACGAATGCGTGAGTTGTTGGCGAGGTGTCGGAAGCAAGGGTTCAGCCGACCGAAGACGAAATGACTTGGGCTTTGGGGAAACGTGGCATACGGCTGCCGGTCTGCGTGCCGCGATCGTCCCACTGATTTTGGTAATCCGTAACTTTTGACAACACTTCAAAGTTCGACCCAAAAACCAGGTGGGTTTTCCCTTGGCGACCACGACGTCTTACATGGAATAGAGTGTCTGGGAGGTCGAGCCCAGGACCGACTATCCAGGACGCCATTGTATTCGGTTCCCCGCCTGATCTTCGCCTGGTCATTTCGCTCGGAATCGCCGGAGAACTGGCGGCCCAAACGGGCGCAAAGGAAAACAAAGGCCAGGTCCGACGACGAGCGCCGAGAAAGCCCCTGCGAAAACATTTTCGTTCTCCAAGTTAGACCCGGCCAAAATCGTCACCCAAGCCCGAGGTAGTCTCAACAGTTCCCAACCGGTGCTTATGGCGAACTTCCAAATTCGGGCCGCGTACCGAATTTTCTATTTTCCACTGGAAAAACGACCCATCGAAAATGCGAGCCGAACTCCCAAAACGCATACACAAAAAACACAAAAATACCTTACCCTGATTTTTGTGTTTTTTGTGTATGCGTTTTGGGCCTCCCGCTCGAAAAACGACCTTCCGAAAATGCTCCCCCTAGGGTCGAAAAATCGTAAGCAAAACGTCTGGGTTAGGGTTTTTGCTCGTTTTACGAACGCATTTGCCGCCTCGGATTTGAAACAACACTACAAAGACGTGCTTTTAAAGGAGCGAAACACAACACTCTCCAAAACACGACCAGAAATACGACAATTATTGATCCATCCGCACCAGCGGCTCAAAGCCAAAGCCAATCCGACACGAATGAATCCGTCGGCCTCCGAAAGGACGCTCGGCCGGAGTGCTCGCTGGGTAGATGTTGTCCACCGTCTGGCCAAGAAGTAACCAGCCGTCTTTGGTGCTTTCAGCATGTCGTCCACCTTCCTCACTTCGACAACCGTTTTTCCCTCCGACATTCTGAATGCACCTGGAATTCTCATCTGGTAGAATATCGCAAGTGCGTTGTGTGATTTGGCATGGGAACTGCCCCATTGGAAAATCCGTCGTCGCCAAGGACCAACCACTCCCACCAAGCAAACTTGAAAATTCTACCGGACGGTTGGCAAGTCCTTCCGGAAGTTCCCGGTCATTAGGTTTATGCGAACAGAGAGTGCCGAGATGACACGATCGCTCGATATCGATTTTGCCGTTCCGTTTCGCCATCGTCTAAGATTTACCGACGACGTCCGACGCGAACCCGGCGTGCTGCAAGAACTCTTGATGCCGAGTGGTCCGGATCCCGCAAAGGTCCAGCTTTGGCTCGACCGACAAGTCAGCCAGGCCAATCCCACGTTCGCCAGTGGCCTGGAAAGGATCATCCAGGAATGCTCCCAACTCGAACTCGTGGATGCGACCCAACTCATCGAAGGCGGGGAAGCTTGCAAGAATGATTACTCGGTCATCGAGCGCGTCCTGGAAACCATGAACGAAGCCGGACTGGACCGCCGCAGTTACGTCATCGTGGTCGGTGGGGGAGCTGTGTTGGATGCGATTGGATTCGCCGCCGGAGTCGCTCACCGGGGAATTCGTCTGGTGCGGTTTCCGACGACGACCCTCGGCCAGGCCGACTCGGGCGTTGGCGTCAAGAACGCCGTGAATCTGTTTCACAAGAAAAACTGGGTCGGGACGTTCGCCGTCCCGTGGGCCGTGATCAACGACTTGAGCTTGCTGAAAACCCTGCCAGATCGCGATTTCGTGAGTGGGTTTTCCGAAGCCGTGAAAGTCGCCCTTCTCAAGAGCCCAACGTTCTTCGCAAATGTCTGCGAAGTGGCCCACAAGATTCGTCATCGCGACATGACCGCGGCTGCCGACGTAATCGCCGAGTCGGCCAAGTGGCATCTGCGACACATAACCCACGGTGGTGATCCGTTCGAGGCATTGGAGGCTCGTCCGCTAGACTTCGGTCACTGGTCGGCCCATAAACTCGAACCAATGAGTGACTTCCGCATCCGGCACGGCGAAGCGGTCTCGATCGGCGTGGCCATCGACGTCGTCTATTCGTCGATAGTGCATGGACTGTCCCAGGACGATGCCCACCGCGCATTGCTTTGTTTGCATCATCTTGGATTGCCTCTCAGCGATTCACTGCTCGAGGAAGACACGAACATATTGTTCGCCGGCCTCGAAGAATTCCGGCAACACCTTGGCGGACGACTCACGGTGACGATGCTCGATGGCATTGGCCAGCCGATTGACGTCCACGAAATCGACCAAAAGGCCATGCGAATAGCCATCCACCGGGTCATGGATTTTGCCAATAGGTTGCGCGATGGGCGACGAAACGGGGTTCTGCAAAGGGCGTCCGACTTACAACCGACAGTAACGTCTGGGGTGCAAACATAACTCCGCATTTGGGGAGGTCGCTTTTCGCGGAGCGAAAATCAACTTTCCGATCCCCACCAATTCCCTCGAAAACGAACAGACAATACGAGTGACCACTCGAGAAACTCATGAGCAACGAGCCCGTCATCGCCGTCAACGAATTACTCGAACCGATTCCAGGAGACAATCCGGCGGGCACCGATGTTCCTTTTGACGTTCGAGAACGACTCAAGGAAATGCGAAAGGAAATCAACCCGCAGGACTATCCGGAAGATGACCCCACTCGACCTACCGAGCACATCCGAGCGAACTGGCCGGGCATCGTCCGGCTCGCCGAGCAAACGTTGCGGAATACTTCCAAGAACGTGCTCGTCGCGGCCCAACTGGCTGAGGCGCTTGTCAAGATCCACGGCTTCGTCGGGCTCCGCGATGGATTACAGTTTCTGCGCCGGCTCATGACTGAATGTTGGGATCGAATCACTCCGGACATCGAAGATGGTGATCTCGAAGTTCGAGCGACGCCATTCAAGTGGCTCGACGACGAAGACCGAGGGGCACGCTTTCCAACGACCATCCGGCTGGTCCCCATCGTCTTTATGGGGAGCACGGGTTTCGGATGGTTTCGCTGGAAGCATACCCAACAAGGCCAACATCCCATCGAGGAATACGACCAAGCGGTCATGAACACGCCTCGCGATTTGTTGGAGTTGAATGTCGAAGCGTTGGAGACGTCCGAACAAGAACTACGTCAACTCATTGACGTGTTGGCCGAAAAACTCGGCGAGGAAGCACCGGCGCTCAATACAATTCAGGCCGCGGTGACGGATTGCTTGACGCTCTCTCGCCAAATCTTGGCACGCAAAGGACCGAAGGAAGAAGACGTCGAGGACGAAGAAGCCGAAGAAGAGCCTGACGCGAACCAGGAAGCCACGCCCGTAAGTTCGGCCCCACGCAAGAAACCCCGGACCCGCGAGGACATCTACGCCGCCCTTCGCGAAGCCGCCGGGCGGCTCAAAGAAATCGAGCCCCATAGCCCCATCCCCTACCTCATCCAAAAGGCCGTCGAACTCGGAGCCATGCCGTTCCCCCAGCTCATGCGCGCCCTCATTCGCGACGACAATATCCTTCGCGAGATGAACCGCGAACTAGGGATCAAGGAAGAATCCGGCGAGCAAGAGGGATATTAGCCCTCAAATACGCGAACTTCGTGAACTGCTACAAAGTTGTCGGTTGAATGTTCGCCCCGTCGCCTGCTCTTTCAACCTCGCGTGGCGCTCCTAGACAACCCTACTTGAGGCCCTTGGGGAGTACCGATTTTCGTTCCCTCATGATCGTGTGTCTTTCTGCCTCGGCTCCTTCTTTCCATTCGCCGGACGTCAGAAGGACCGTCCCATCGACGTTGAGGACGGCCTTCTCGAATATTTTGAGAATATGAGTGTGTCTATTTGCGTCTCGAACATCTATGGACGCGTGAACAATGCGGGATCCAGTTTGTTATGTCGTTGGACATTAGTTAGCGGTACTTCGAACAACTTCCGCCCTTCGACATAGACGATCACTTTCGTGAAGCCCTTGAGTGTATAACTTCCCTTCTTCCCGGCCTTCTCGGAAATCTTCTTGTACTGCTCAAAAACCAATCCGAGTTCTTCGGGCGGTTGGTTGGCGTCGGTCTTGATGGGAAACGTTGCTTTGAGCGGTTCTCCGGTTGTTGCGTCCAGGTAGAGGTGGATCGTTTCGAATCCTTCCTCTGCGACGGCAATTTCGACGGCATCGGTTTTTTCAATCTTCTCCCTACCGACGATCCTAAGTCTGGCTTGCGAGAGACGCAGATAATCCGGCCGTTGGGCGAATCGGATGGCACGAAACAGACCGCGAACGGTGGCGCCCCCGAACTTGGGTGCGTCCTCGATTTTTCCGTCCGGACCCAACGCCCAAACTTTGTCACCGTTCCACACAACGGTCATCTTCGGTTTCTTTTGATCCACCTCCAATTGAAGTTGCACACGCCCCTGATTCCATTTCTGAATCGACCACGATGCGAAAACCTTGACGTCGCTGTTGGCTAAACGGAACTTGGTGTCGAACGTGATAGCGTCCTTGTACGCAAGTCCCTTGCCCAGAAATTGGATGGCCTTATCCACTGTTTGTTTGGGGGATTCGGGCGTCTGGGCGTGCG
>CAYYUU010000582.1:0-5494 GCA_964474955.1 uncultured Alcaligenaceae bacterium
GAACAATCACTTCAACAAAAATGGACAAAAGGGCTGTTGCTTCGATTTCCGTTGAAGTCTCCACTGTGGTAGTCTGCGTGATGTGGAACTCCGGGTTAACTGCATTTACCTATCTTTTCTGATTTTTCATTTGCTATCGATGCTCTTGCTCGGCTACCAATAGATGAATCTCCCGTTGAAAAACAAGCGACTCATTTCCCAAACTGAGCAGTTCCCGTCACAAACTCATTCTGCAAACGAATTGAACAAGGAAGCCGCATCGTGAAAATCAAGAAGTTCGAGCTATTGCTCACCCTTGTGGTGGGTATCGGAATTGGTGTGGGGTTAGCCAGCTATCGGCATTTCTGGCCAGAAGCTCAGGCTCAGACCGGCGAAAAGCAAGCCTCCAAGAGCGAAGGAGGCGGTATCTTTTCGCCTCCCGGGACTTCCAACAGCGGCGAGGTCGTCCCAGATCCTTCGCCCCCTCCATTCACGGGCAAAGTGGGCGCGACGATCGAAGAATCAACACCGTATTGGCCACCTCTTCCCCGAGCCCCGAAAGGCGCGCCGAATGTACTGGTCATCGTCCTCGATGACGTTGGGTTTGGCCACTTGAGCTGTTACGGTGGTGGAGTCTCGACTCCCAACCTCGACAAGCTGGCCAAGAACGGCTTGCGTTACAACAACTTCCACACAACCGCACTTTGCTCGCCGACCCGCTCGTGCATCCTGACAGGTCGCAACCATCACTCCAACAGTATGGCGGGAATCACAGAGATCTCCTTGGGGTATCCCGGCTACACCGGTCGCATTCCATTGAGTAACGGGTTCCTCTCGGAAATCCTCAGTCCGTTCGGGTGGACGACTTTCGCCATTGGCAAGTGGCATTTGACACCGGACGAAGACGCTAACCTAGGGGCTAATCGGAAATGGTGGCCGTGTGGGCGTGGATTCGATCGGTTCTATGGTTTCCTCGGTGGCGAAGTCGACCAATATGCTCCGGCGTTGGTCCACGACAACCACTTCATCGACGCACCCAAGGAAAAAGATTATCACATCACACCGGACCTGGTGAGTAAGGCCAAGGAACAGATACTCGATTTAAAACACGCAGCTCCGGACCGTCCCTTCTTCATGTATTTCTGCACTGGTGCTGCTCACGCTCCACACCAAGTACCCAAAAAGTGGATTCAAAAGTACAAAGGGAAGTTCGATAAGGGCTGGGATCAGTATCGCAAAGAGACCCTCGCACGACAGATCAAGTTGGGCATCGTGCCAAAGGGAACAAAGCTATCTCCCCACGATCCCGACGTGCAAAAGTGGAATACTCTCTCGAAAGACGAGAAGAAACTTTATGCGCGGATGATGGAAGTCTATGCTGGATTTCTTACACATACGGATCATTACATTGGTGAGTTAATCTCCTTCTTGGACCGAATCGGACAGTTAGATAACACTCTGATCATGGTTGTATCGGACAATGGAGCCAGTGCCGAGGGTGGGCCGACCGGTTCGACCAACGAGAACATCTTCTTCAACCTGGTCCCGGAAAGTCTCAAACGCAACCTCGCAGCTTACGATGTGCTTGGAAGCGAGGCCACGTATAACCACTATCCGTGGGGTTGGGCGTGGGCTGGAAATACTCCGTTCCGACGATGGAAGCGAGAAACGGCAAGAGGCGGTGTGTCGGATCCATTGATCATCCACTGGCCCAAAGGCATCAAGGCGAAGGGTGAAATCCGACAACAATTCGCCCACGCCATCGACATTGTCCCCACGGTGCTCGACGTCGTGGGCATCAAACCGCCCAAACAAATTAATGGTGTTGTCCAAGTACCACTGGAAGGGATGAGTCTCAAGAAGACGTTTGATGATCCCAAGGCCAAGCTTGTACGGGGTGCCCAATACTTCGAGATGTTTGCTCAACGAGCTGTGGACTACGAAGGTTGGCGAGCCTATTCTCCCTGGCAATTCAACAAGAAACTCAGCCGGAAAGACCTGAACAAATCGAAGTGGATGCTC
This sequence comes from uncultured Alcaligenaceae bacterium, assembly GCA_964474955.1. Lineage (GTDB taxonomy): Bacteria > Planctomycetota > Planctomycetia > Gemmatales > Gemmataceae > CAYRFQ01. Next base: position 2,002 of record CAYYUU010000582.1, read on the forward strand.
TTTCACATCGATAAGGACTTCTCCGAATCAACCGACCTGGCCAAAGAGTTTCCCAAGAAACTTGAAGAGATGAAAGTTCGTTGGTGGGCCCAGGCAGCCAGATATAAAGTTCTGCCGCTCGACGGGCGTGGAAACGTCCGGTTGGCCGAACCACGTCCGCAGATGTCCGCACCACGGAAAAATTATGTGTATTATCCTGGTGCCGGAATGGTGACTCGTGCTGTTGCCGTTGACGTGCGTAACAAATCCTTCACCATCACCGCTGAAGTCGATATTCCAAAGAAGGGTGCCGAGGGCGTTCTGCTCGCTCACGGAAGTAACTTTGGTGGGTATTCCTTGTATGTCAAGAATAAGAAACTTCACTACGTCCATAATTACGTAGGAATCAAACAGATGAAGATTTCCTCAACAATGGACATCCCCGCGGGAATAGCCAAGCTCCAGTTCAAGTTCGAACGAACCGGCGAACCAGAGATCGACAAAGGAAAGGGAGCCCCCGGAATCGGTCGAATGTTCTTTAATGGACAGAAGGTTGGCGAAGGGAAGATCCCGGTGACCACACCCATCGCTTATTCGCTTTATGGAGATGACCTGTGTTGTGGGTATGACAACGGGACTCCAGTGAGTGCTGACTACGAGTCCAACTTCCCATTCACAGGGACGATTCGTCGTGTGGTGGTTGATGTTTCCGGTAACAAATAACTCAGTGTCCCTTCGATCGCTCCACCCAGACGGTTAGCCGTCTGGGTCTGGTCTTTGCAGTTCTGTTCCCTTTCAGTTGATGATCGATGTTCGGGAAACCACTATCGAATTCTATCAAGGAGTCTCATCTAATGAAGCGAGCGTATGTATTGACGGTTGCCCTTGTGCTTGGGCTTGGCGCTCACGCCAATGGGCAAGAAAAAGTAGACAAGGACGCGACCAAGTACCTCAAACAGATGTGTTCGTACCTGGCGAAACAGAAGGCGTTCTCGTTCCAGGTGGACAACACTTTTGAGGAGGTCTATGAGGACGGCCTCAAAGTCCAGCTGGCCAACCGGTCCAAAGTTTCGGTCGTCCGCCCCAACAAAGTCAATGCCCTATCTTCTGGGGATACGGCTAATCGCCGAATCGTATACGACGGCAAGACGGTTTCTTTTCACGACAAGAAAGCCAAGATTTATGCGACCGTCAAGGCTCCGAAGACCATTGATGCTATGCTGGACCATCTCTACGAGAAATATGGTTACAGCCAACCGATTGCGGACCTGTTGTTCTCGGAACCGTATAAGGTCTTGACGGAAAACATCAAGAGTGGGACCTATTTTGGAATCCACCAGGTCGGAGGGGTAAAATGTCACCACTTGGCCTTTCGACAAGAAACCCTGGACTGGCAAATATGGATTGAGGCAGGCAAGAAACCTCTCCCAAGGAAAGTAGTCATCACATTCCGAAAAGTGAAGGATCAACCGCAATTCCAGGCTTATCTCTCCAAATGGAATACCTCACCAAAGTTCAAGGACTCCACGTTTGAGTTTACGCCTCCAAGTGGAGCGACGAAAGTTGAGATGATCCAGAGATCTGTCGCCAAAAAATCCAAAAAAAACAAGAAGAACTAAATCAACCATCGAGCTCATATAGGATGAAATCGCGATGAAAGTACAAACCATCAAGTGGTTCGCTGTCTTACTTAGTTTGGCCCTTGCCTGGACGTGTTTGCAAGCCTCGGTAGCACAGGCCCAACGCCGCGGCGTTGTTCGTCATGGAGCCGTTCGTCGCGGTCCAGCTCCCGGAGGCTCAGTCCGATACGGCCATCGCACAACAACCCGAACCACGACGACAAGAACCACGACACGAACTCGTTACAGCACCACGTATCGAAACCGATTTCCGCGTGGATACCGCACTTTGAATCGAGGTGGATACAACTATTATTACTACCCACGATATCCTACGGGAGCCCGTCGAACCGTGATTAACAACAACACTTACTACGTTTCCAACGGTGTCTATTACACGCCCTATGTTTATCAAGGCCAGACCGTCTACACGGTGGTTCCACCACCTCTATAATGCTCTTCGGAACGGTCAGGCAGATGGTTAATTTGTTGGACCAGACCCCCTCTCGCCACTAGTCCAACAAATAACCTCATTTTGAAAACACATCACTGAGCAAGCTTTCATGAGCAAATCCAAAACCACATCTTTCCGAAACCGAAAGAGTGGGCGGGGAAAACAACCAAAGCCCCAACCTGATCTCGCAAAACCTACCACAACGACAAAACCGACTCCGTTGTTGCGGTGGGGCTTTCTTGCGCTTTGTTTGGTCCTCACCAGTGCGCTGACGTATTACGGGTTCGCAAATTATGTTTGGAGCCAAGTCCCGGCGGAGTTGGTAGGCAGATGGGAAGTCAAAGGAGGTCCGCAAGACGGAGCGATACTTGAATTTCATCGCAACGGAACTCTCACCGCAAACGTGAACGTCGAAGGATATCACGGCGCCAGTAGTTCCCACGTCAAAGCAACGAGAACAGAACTCATCATCACGTCCAAACACCCACGGACTGGGGAACGAAAGACTCAGACTCAGAAGATCGAAAAACTAACCAACAAAGAATTAGTTTTAGTAGCCGAAAACGGCACAACTTACCGGCTTGTTCGGTTGCGATAATGCCTCTTCTCTCGGCTCACAGAACCACCAAGAACCCACGACCGATCGACCACGGAGTGAGCCATTATGTCCAAGTCCTCAAGGCATCCATCCGGCATTTCCAGCAAACGAAAGACGGATTCAGTGGCTTCTCCGAAACAAACGGAAACGAACCAAAACCCAACCCGACGCTCCATCCGTTGGGTCGTGGTCATTGGAGCATTCGTGGCCGCATTGGTGGGAACATTTTTTCTCGTCAAGTTCTTGGCCCCGAGACCTATCCCTCCAGAACTCGTTGGTCGGTGGCGCATCGTCAGCGGAGGAATGAAAGGCACCGTTGTCGAGTTTGGTGCGGATGGGGTTTTCCGTACGATGGTGGAGGATAACGGGGAGAAGCGTTCCATCGAGGCACGGGTTCAGTGCCGCGGCAACCAACTTCGGTACGTGTACATTGATCGAGAAACTGGGGAGGAACAAATCAAGACCCAAAGCATCGAAGTGCTCGATTCCAAGACCTTAATCGTTCGAGACGAAACCGCCTTCAAGGCAAAGTTGGTCCGTGTTGAGTAGTTGTTGTGATGAGCCAGGCTAGGGCAGGCGCTCCATAATCACGCAAATCTAATCCAATTCTTCCTTGTCAACAACTTAATCCGTTCTCACTGAGGGACATGATCGATGACTCGCTTCCGAAACTATGTAATTTGTTGTATTGCCAGCTTTGTTCTTGCGAGCTGGTTGGCCCATAATCTTCACGCCTGCACCGGAATTCTCCTCAAAGCCAAGGATGGAGCCGTGGTCTACGGTCGGACCATTGAATGGGGATCTTTTGACCTCAAGTCTCGGTTTGTTGTTGTACCACGAGGA
>CAYYUU010000583.1:0-5490 GCA_964474955.1 uncultured Alcaligenaceae bacterium
GTGTTGTTCGAGTTTGGTTTTTTTTTTTTTGTTTTTTTTCTTGCCCAACGCCGTCAACTGGAGTGGACGCGTTGAACGGTCGATGAGCTGGACGGCCAGCTCCTTCTCCAACATGGCCACCATTTGGCTTACGGCCGACTGGGTGACTTTGTTGGTTTCGGCGGCTTGGGAGAAACTTCGACTCCTCGCGACATCACAAAAAACTTTGAGCGGTTTAAATTGCATGACAATGATTTACCAACCAGACGCACCGTTGTCAACATACCAGAATAGGAAAAATCTAATGTGAAGACAAGATTCCATCAATTTTTCTAATATACTTTGTCTTGCGACAGAAAAAACGCTCGGTATAAACCATTTCCTGTCATGGAGAAGTGGCTTTGGTAAAGTCGGGAAGAAATTCAAGTGCAAATTGTGAGAAGTTGATGGATCCAGGCTTTCTCACTGGCCGAGTGGAGCGACTCCGTCCGAGATGTGCCCTGCATTAGCGTGATTTCTACTGCTGGGGTGGTTGGATGAAGGAGTGTTGCGTTTGTAGAGTGTCGTCTTTCGCTCCATTGAAAGAACGCCTTTGTGGTTGTGTTTCCAATCCGAGGCCCAAAACACGTACACAAAAAACACAAAAATCATGGCGAGGTATTTTTGTGTTTTTTGTGTACGTGTTTTGGGAGTGCGGCTGGCATTTTCGGAAGGTCGTTTTTCCACCAAGAGGTTGAAAACACGTACACAAAAATCACAAAAATCAGGGCGAGGTATTTTTGTGTTTTTTGTGCATGTGTTTTGGGCCTCCTGCTCGAATTTGGGAGTTCGCCAGAGCCATCGATTGGGAACTTCTGAGAATAGCTCGGGCTTGGGTTGGGACCGACAGCAACAGCGATCCAGCCTGTTGGAAACCGGAATGCCCCCAACACAATGCGAAAGGCGACACTCAAAGACAAACCAAAAGAGGCGTTCTTTCGCGGAGCGAAAGGCGACACTCATAAACCAAGAAATAAAGACACCAAAAATTTCCGACGTCAAGGACAGAAAAGGCCGTCATGGAATCCGATCCTCAATCCAACTCCGAACCTTCCATCACCCAAGGACGTCTCTTGATCGTCTCGGCGGCAGTGCTCTGGAGCACGAGTAGCTTTTTCAACAAAATCCTGACGAAAGAAACTTCCCTCGGCTTGCACGATCCGCACGTCGATGCGTTCCCATTGGCTTTCTTCCGGGTCCTCTTCGCCGGGCTCTTTCTGGTCCCGACTCTCCGCAAGAAGGACATCTCGTTCCGTCCGCTCATGCTCGTGATGGCCCTTTCGTTCGCCGTCATGAACTTGTCCTACATGGCCGCGATGACATGGGGCAAGGCCGCGACTGCGGTGCTCCTCCAGTACACCGCGCCGATATGGATGTATCTTGCGAGCATCTGGTTCCTGGGCGAACGACCGCGATTTCGCAACACGATGGCCGTCGGCGTCGGACTCTTCGGCGTGGTGGTCATCCTGTTCGGTCAATGGGGCAATGAGAACCCCTGGGCCGTGAGTTTGGCGTTCAGCAGCGGGGTGACGTATGGGGCCATCTTAATTTGTCTGCGAATGCTGCGAAGCCAGTCAGCTAACTGGTTGACTGTTTGGAACCAACTCGCAGGGGCATTGGTGTTGTGTCCGGTCCTGTTTCTCTACCCGCTGCCATCGCTGCCGCAACTCGGCGTATTAGTCTTCTTCGGAGCACTCCAACTCGGCCTTCCGTATTGGTTGATGGCACGAGGACTTCGTGTCGTCAGTCCTCAAGAAGCTGGAGCCATCACGTTGCTCGAACCAGTGTTGAATGCTGTGTGGGCGTATCTTGTCTCGCCCGAAACGGAGACGCCGACTATCCCAATGTACATTGGTGGCGGATTAATCTTGGGAGGGTTGGCCTATCGTTATTGGCCGTCGCGCAAGCCGACTGAGCCGGCAAGTTCCAATGCCGAACAGAACGTCCACCGAGAGAAATGATTGTCGGGCTCGTAGGTCCACGCGAGCCGCGTGGACCTACGATCACAAAACCCCGCATCCATTTATTTCGCGTCCCAAGATGTCTCACCAAATCTTCGTCCTGGAATTATGTATGATGGAAGGCAGACGTTCGCCTTGCTTTCGCAAGAGAATACTCCGAGCCGCCGGCTTGATTGAGATCGATTGACGGATTCCTTCGAGAAGAATCGGAGGGACAATCCAACGATTCGAGGACATCACGCATGGACCAGAACGAGTGGACAACAAGCACCGACACGCGGAAAATGCTTCGCTTTATCCGAGATACAATCTCCGAGCGCAAGATTCGACTGTTTGCGGTCGGTTGTTGTCGGCGGGGTTGGGCCGCGATGGACGAAGAGTTGCAAAACGCTGTGCTCCTCGCCGAAGCCGTGGCGGACGATCCGTCTCTCCTGGGAGAAGCCAAGGAATGCGGAAATCGCATCTGGGCTCGGTTTATGAAAATCGGTCTGGAACAAGAAGACTTCGCCGACCTCGTCGCGTCGATTGCGAGAGCCAACAGGCGAGACAAGAGCTACGCCGTGAACATCGACCAACTCGTTTGCAACTTGGAAAAGGTCGCGAAATCTAACGTCGATTGGTTCGTCAAGTCTCCTCCCCTGCACGAGATTCTCCGCGACGTTGTCGGAGATCCATTCGCCGAAGTCCGCTGGAACGAAAACTGGTACACCGAAGATGTTCGGAGGATGGCCAGGCGTATTTACGACGAACGACGTTTCAACGAAGTGCCACTCTTGGCCGACGCCCTCGAAGAAGCCGGTCGCGCCGTCCAATCGATCCTTGCACACTGCAGGGATGCGAACGATGACGTCCGAGGTTGTTGGTGCCTCGATTCGATTTTGGGGAAAAGGTGATGGATAGACGTCAATGGTCCGAGTGCAAAACTCCTTGGACTCTCGCTTCCCACATCAAGGGAGCAAGTGATCGTAAATTCTTGTTGTTTGGCGTAGCGGTCTGTCGACACACGGATTCCCATAAATCAGCAGATTTATTGGTGATGTATGATCACCTGGAAGCGGCGGCGGAGGGAAAGCGAGTCGAGTTCCCACAGGAAAGTAGAGAGTGGGCCAACAGCGTTCTTGCCGACCCACAAACCTGGGTGTTTGTTTTGTTGCACGACTACGCTCCAAGTAATGACTGGCTCACTGCTTGGTACGAAGTTCTGCCTGATCCGACACCTATTTGCGACATGCTTCGGGACATCTTTGAATGCCCAATGCACACCACACCATTCAAGCAAACTTGGCGCAGCGAAGACGCCCAACGTATCGCCCAGGAAATCTACGAAACACAAGAGTATACCCAAATGCCGATCCTCGCCGATGCTCTTGAAGAAGCCGGATGTAGCGAATCCCGAGTCCTGGACCATTGCCGCAATGGACAGCAACATTGGAAGGGCTGTTGGGTCATCGACGGTGTGTTGGAGAAAGAATGAGGATGCCTCGCAGGGAGTGGTGGGCGTCTTCCACCAACCCAAACAGCTAACCTTGATCTCCCACGCAGAGTAAGGACAATCAACACAAGTCAACATCTCGGACACAGATCAAAAACCAAAGGAGCCGACATGCAAGTCCAAATCGTATTGGTCGACATCAACCCGAAGATGATTCGCGCGTGGGAAGACACGTTCGAAGAAAACCCCGAAGTCCAAATCGTCGAAGGGTCGATGCTCCAACAACACGTTGACGCCTGGGTGACACCAACAAACTCTCGCGGCAGCATGGACGGCGGGCTCGACGCCGTCATCAAGAATCACTTCGGCAACGTCATCCAACAACGAGTCCAACAAGAGATCGCCAAACAGTTCAACGGCTTGATGCCCGTCGGCCATGCAACGTGCGTCCCGACCGGCGCGGCCTCGCCGAAATATCTGATCTCCGTCCCGACCATGATCAGTTCGTCCGAAGACATCAGCGACACCATGAACGTCGCTCTTGCGTGCGCCGCGGCATTCCAAATGGTCCACATGCAGAACGAACGCACAGAGGGAAGTATTCGCTCGGTCGCGTTGCCCGGACTTGGCGCGGCAACGGGCCGTGTTCCCGTTGAGATCTGCGCCGACCTCATGTGGACCGGGTACAATACGTTTCTCAACACGCGGTTCAAAACATTCACGGCGATGCGTGAGCAGATCGAAGACCAACTCGGCGACTTGAACCCGACGCCGAGTCACGTCAAACTTGTCCACGAACCAAAACCGATGTCGAACCCGAGCAACAAACCGACGCCGGGCTCGGAGAAAACCGAGGACTTTGACTTCGACGATTTTGAGTGATTGGTGTGGCAACTACGAAGGAATGCCCGACGAAGGGGCCGTTATGGGATTTCTCATTTTCCTTGGTCTCTTCGTCGTCGGGTTTCTCGGTCTGGTCTGGTGTTTGGTGAATCTCCCTCGGTTCCAAGAAGTCGCGGCCAAAGGAACCGGAGCGACGCGGTTTGGTGCCAGGGTCTCTGTTTTGACATTTCGCTTTCCGATCCTCGGGCTCACCGGTTGCTTGGTCGGTGGCTTCGTCGGAACTCTCCTCTGGCTTGTTTCGCTCGGCGTTTTGGCATCTCTCAACTTGGCCAATCGCGAAGATATCGTTTATCGTTTGTGGAATTGGTGCCTTCTCGCCGGAACTGGTCTCGGTGGGCTCTGCGGCGTGTTCCTTTGGTCTTGCGAAGTGTTCTACGCGGCCAAACAATCCACGCCTCTCCCCGAAAACAGGTCACCCGGTTACTTTCCCAAATACTCGTTTCTCGGGGAACTCGGCCCTACTTTTGCTCAGACAGAATCAGGGGTGAACCGCCTTGTGGGATCACCTCCACGCGGCGGGATTCTTCGCGTTCTGGCGAAGCGAGCACCATCTCGCGGGAGTTTGTTATTTGGAAGCGAAGGTCTGGTTCCAAAAATGTCGACAACGTGCCTATGTCCGAATTGTCCTTCCGTTGGGGCAACGCACGAAAGTGACTGTTGAGTACGAAGATAATTTTCTGGACGCGGGAGAATTGTGGGAGTTTGCTCACAAGTTGAAGCGGCTCCTTTCGGAAGAATACTTCGACGAACAGCCGCTCCTCTCACGTTCCGACGACCCGGAGACAGGCATCAAGACAGAAGGGCCGATTTGATATGCTCCCGGCAACAATCACCGGCCTTGTGGTGTTCAGTGTGGTTTATGCCGCCATCTTCCTCTATGGATCGGTGCCGTGGGCTCAAGAGGTCACTCGAAAGGGAAACGGCAAAACGTGGATTTTCGCCAAGGCCGTTCTGCTGAATGCCTCGATTCCGGTGCGGTTGATTTCAGATGCGTGTGCGGGGATGGGCCTTGGGGTTGTGCTCTGGTTTCCGGCAAGGTGGCTTCTGCGAAAACCAGAAAATTGGACCACAATGATGCCGGGCCAACTTCGCCCCGACCCCACCCCATTTTCGATTGGGGAGGTGGGTTTTCTTGGGCTTCTGTTCGGGCTCGTCGCGGGCGTCTTCGCTTGGCTT
>CAYYUU010000584.1:0-5489 GCA_964474955.1 uncultured Alcaligenaceae bacterium
GGCGGAGTTTCACTATCGCATGGCGGCTTGAACCCCTTATGGGACAGTCTCTAAGACAATGTTGTTTTTCTTGGGAGGGACACGGTTTGGGTGGATTCGTGAGACGACCACCCCAGTGGTTTCGAAACAAAGGAAATTTCCTTTGTTTCGTTATGATGACGCGTTGATTTTGGATGCATCAAGCGAACGTGCTCACTGGAGGTCGCCCCCAAAACCACTCGCCGGGTTGGTAATAGAGATTGTCAGAGAACTGCACCAGATTATTCCCAAAGCGATCTCGCAGGAGCTTGAGGCTGTCCTCGGAAAACCAACCTTTCCCGACATACAATTCCAAATCGTCGGAGAGGTAGGGACAGCGAGCCAAGAGTGGGGCTGCTTCTTCGGCGAGCGATTCTTCTTTTGCGTCCTCGTTGTAGCGCCAAAAGCCGCGAGAGAATGCAAGCACCCGCAACGTTCGCAAGTTCGGCCCGTCGAGGAGGGCTTCGAGTTCTTCCAGACCACCACCACTGACGACAAGTTCTCGGAGATTGCCCCAGTAAGGGGAATGGACAAAAGCATTCCAACCGTATTCGAGATCCTCATCCGTTTCTGCGACCCAGTACGCCTGCAAGTGGAAGTTGGAGAGTTCCAATCGAGTTATCCGAGCAAGCCCAGGCCATTGGGCCAACAGGCGGAGTCCTTCAGCTCCCCCACGTTGGTAGTTCAAGTTCAGTTCCTGCAAATTTGGCAATCCGTTGGATTCACAGATGATTCGAACTCCCTCCGTACCCAAATGGTAATCGGTTCGTCCGCCATGGCACTCATAACTCAATCGCCGTAGGTTTGGGAAAGCCGACGAGTTGACAAGAGCGTGTAATCCGCTTTCGTCAAGCTCGCACTCGTCCACGCGAAGCGATTCCAGGTTTGTTAATCCCAGCCCTTCGACCAAAGCTCCCCAAACGTCGCCCTTAATACTGTAACTCTCTGCGAGATCGAGACCGCGTAAGTTCTGTGCCCCAGAGGAGCTTGACAAGACCCGAAGACATTGATGATCGCAATAGATGTCATTCAGGGTGAATGACTTGAGTCGAGAGAACCAAGGAGAGTTCACAACTTGACGGAACTCTTCGGGATCTGGAAAGTCCGTCCCGTGTGGTTGTTCATGACCGTAATTTGTTCCCTTCGCTCGGCCGATGATGAACCGGCGTGTGTTTTCAAACCACGGATCTTGGTCCCAAGCGTGCGAGTAGACAGTGAGGAACTCGATGTTTGCTATCGGTCTTCGAGGAAAAACCCGCGGTGCGGCGGCAAAGAATTTTTGGGGTGTGTTGAAACATAAGACGTCGGGAAATCCCCGCCGAAAGAGATTTCCTCTTCGGGAATCAAGACGAACCGCATATCCATTGCGAGAAAAATGCAAGCGATCATCTCGAATCCACTTCTCCGAAAAGTAGCAGACCAACAGCCATTCTCGCTGGAGTAATCTCCTTCGGCCCGAAGTGAACATGTCCATCATTTCGATCTCGCACTGGAGGCGGATGAATTCGGCGCGGTCGGGATCGCCATTCTCTTCGAGCCAATCGGCGAACACCAACCGGATGGCGTCCTCGTCGGGGCTCTCGGCGATCGCTTGGAGGAAATCTTCGCGGTTCATAAAAATTTAGAACCTTTCGATCTTGGCTCAGCTTCAATGTGGGGCAGCAAGAATAATGTCACGGAGTCGCGTTGCCGCAGGATTCCACCTCCAGCGAATCCCGCTCCTCTTTCATCACCTCGTGCATCATGGGTGCCAATTCTCGCGGGTCGGGTTCGCTATCGTCATACTCGGCGGCTTGTTGCAATTGCTTGTACGCATCCCTGCGAAGGATGACATATTCGTCGTTCTCAACACGCAATGGTTGGTCAGGTGGTTGGTTGGCGAGAGCCCGTTTCAGTTCGTCGGGTAGTTTCAGTTACATGATGGCCTCAAAATTGGAGAGTCTGGGAGAGAAAGGAAATGCGACCATTCCACGGTCGAAGGCCTCCTTGATTTCGATAGTCCTCGTGAAGTGTCCGGAGAACTTGAAGTTCTAGAAAGTGTTCCGATCTGCCACCGGCTTCTTTCGAGCCAGGCGGTTTTTTCTTCCATCTGTCCTCCACAGACCAGATTCCAGCTACCGAAATTGTATCCTAAATTACCAGAATACCAGTGCGGACGTGTCGCATCGGTGGTAGACTGACTCTTTGACGCGATGGCAGTTTCGTGGCTCGTCTTGCGCGACTACGGAACTATCTCGAAAGGACGGGGTTTTTGAAGTTGCGTCTTCGCAACCTCGGAACCACCAACAAACGGAATACGCGTTCTTCGACGCTCAGAACAATTTGGGGGGCCAACATGCCACGCAGTCTTAAGTGTGTCTGCGGAATTGGATGCGCCACGCTCGTCCTGATGCTTTTGGCATCGACCGGGGGTGCCGACACGGACTCGAGTTCCGAGTCGAATCTCATCGACCGCAAAGCCAAACAACAGCAAGTTCAGGCCAATACAAAATATCTCGCTGCCCGAGTCGGCACGATGGTCCGCGTCCTGCAGTACTACAAGTTCAACGACCGCGACGAAATGAAGATGCTGCAGAAGATTGCCAAGACCCTCGACGGGGTCAGCCGCAATGAGATGAACGAAGTCATCCGGCATCTCGACGTGGCCGCCAAGGCTCGCCTGGACACCAAGAAATTCAACGAGTCGTACCAGAAAGCGTATAACCGCCATCGCGAAATTCTCCGCAAGCTCGAAGCGTTGATGCTCCAACGACAAGCCGTCAAGACGCTCGACCAAGCCTCCGAATTCTTCCAGGATCTTTCCAAGAAGCAACTCAAGACGTTCGCGAGCAGCTCGGATCTGATCAAGGGTTATGAGGTCTATCGCGACCACGTCAAGTCGCCCGGCGACCTCGAACGAAAGATCGCCCGATATCTCAAGAAGCCGTTCAACACGATCATCCAACACCAGGAAGTCGAACAAGGCGACATCGCCAAAAAGGCCCAGCGACTCGTGGATCAGGTGAACGCACTCGAACCAAGGTTGGAAGACGAAGACCAAAAGGCTCGATTGAAGAAGTTCCGCGAGTTCGTGCAACAACAAAAGGTGCTTCAGAACTTACAAGAGGCCGCATCGAATTTTGACGTGCGCGGGTCGATCAATCGCAAGATCGAAGGCGTCAAAGATGCTAACCGACTGCAAGATCAATCGGTGAGCGATCTCAAGACCATCGCCCGACTGCTCCGAAACGAAAGCTCCAAGGAAGCGGCCCTTCGCGAAGCCAAACAGAAGATCCAAAAACTTTTGGCCGAACAGAAAGACCTCGAAGGCGAAACGAAAACGGCCAAGGTCAAACAAGCCGAAGAAAAAGCCAAGGAGCCGAAAAAAGCCGACGATGATGGCGGGGAACTCAAGTTGCCCGGCCTGAATCCTCTCAAGGGAGTCAAACGAAACAAACTCGACCGCAAGCAAAAAGCGGAACTGGTCAAGAAAACGCTTGCGAAACTCGAAGAAAACGCCGCCGTTTCGAGCAAACTAGGGAATAAGCAGTCGGAGTTGGGACACGAAGCCCGTGACGTTCGTAACCTCCTTCAGCCTCACGCCAAGAAAGTGGCGAACGAGTTGGCTCCTGTCGAAAACGCCATGCAAAAGGCCGAAGCGAAACTGCGCGACCAAAAGTTCGACAAGGCCCTCGACCCACAAAAGCAGGCCATTGCAGCGCTGAAGAACGCCGAGAAGGCCATCGACAAGATGCTCAAGCAAACGAAAAAGAACGACGTCGATCCGCTCGCGTCCCTTAAGAACACCGCCGACAAACTCGATCAGATCATCAAAGACCAGAAGCGAACTCGAGACACCACCAAACAAGCCACCGAGAAGAAACAAGATTATCAGCTCCCGTTCCAGGCCGGAAAACAAGTCGACCTGGCCCAACAAACCGCCAACCTCAAAAAGCAACCTTTGCCGACCAAGAACGACGTGACGCCGGCTCTGAACAAGGCCACGAAGGCCATGAGCAAAGCCGCCAAGGCTCTGCTCGAAAAGAAGGGCAAGCAAGCCGTCGGGGAGCAAACCAAAGCCGTCAAAGCACTCGAAGACGCACGCAAGGAACTTGGCAAGAAGATCGCAGCGATCGAGAAACGCCGAGCCGACATTGCCGCGTTGGAAAAGGCCGCGGAAGACCTGAAGAAGCTCACCAAGGCAGAAGGCAAGGTCGCCGACACGGCCAAACAAATCGCCAAGAAAAAAATGCCCGCTGAGACGCAGGCGAAGGACGCCAAGGACCTCGGCCAGAAACAGCAAACACTGACGCCGAAGACCAAGGACGTCGGCAAGGAGATCGCTCAGGCTGCTCCGAAGGCTGCCCAACAAGTCCAGAAGGCCGCCGCGAAGATGGAGAAGACCAAGGGCGAACTCGACAAGAACAAACCGGCTCCCGCAGCCCAAAAAGCCAACGAAGCCGTCAAAGATCTTAAGAAAGCCCAGGCCGAAATCGCCAAGGCCCTCAACGAGAAGAAAGGCGAAGAGATCAAAGATCAAATCGCCATGCAAAAGAAACAGGTTGACCCGTTCGCCGCGGCGGAACAACTCAAGAACGCGCTGGACCAAACCAAGCAAGCCGCGGAGAAAACCAAGCAAGCCCAAACAGCCGAGGCCAAACTCGCCGAGCAACAGTAGAAGATCGCCGAATTTGCCAAGCAAATGAACTTGCCCAAAGGAAACGATGCCGCCAATAAAGCTGCCGACGCCCTGAAGCAAAAGGATTTCGGGAAGGCCATCAACGAACAGGTCAAAGCCTTGCAAGACTTCAGTAAGGCCAAGCAAGACCCGATGGCCAAGAAAGTCTTCCCGAAGCTCAACCCGCAAGCCGCCAAGGCTAAGGGCGGAGAACCGCAGAAGGCCCAACAGGGCAAAGCCGGCGAAGCCAAGAAAGGCGAGCAACCCCAAGCCCAACAACCCAAGGCCAATCAAGCTCAGCCCGCCCAGGCCAAGAAGGGACAGCCGCAACCTGCCCAGGCAAAAGGCAACCAGGCCAAGGCCGCCCAACCAAAGGCGGCACAACAACCAATGGGCCAACAACCCAAGGCCGGCCAGAAAAAAGGTCAGCCGATGGGGCAGCAACCGAAAGCTGGACAAAAGGGGAACATGCAACCGAAAGGTCAGCAACCCGGCAAGGCCAAGACGGCACAACCGAAAACGAGCCAGGCGAAGACCGGGACTCCGAAAGCAGGACAACCACAGGCTAAATCGAAAGCGGGTGAGTCGCCGATGACTCAGCCGAAAGGCCAAAGCCCCAAAGGCCAACCGAAAGCAGGACAACAACCGGCACAAACGAAAGGTGCGCCGAAAGGGCAGAAGGGCCAACCGAAAGGACAAAAGGGTCAACCGATGGGTGGGAAGAAAGGAGCCCAGCCGAAAACTGGTCAGGCCAAAACCGGACAACCCAAGACGGGCCAGGCCAAAACTGGTCAACCCAAAGGCGGACAGAAAG
>CAYYUU010000585.1:0-5488 GCA_964474955.1 uncultured Alcaligenaceae bacterium
TCCGGAACCGGCTGTGTAATACCCGGCGTTCTTTAACAACAGCACCAAAGGTATCACACCCTTCAGCGCTGGACTCGCTGCCGTGGAGTCTCCGTTTTGATAGACCCCGGACTTCCAGGGAGCAACGCCGCTCAGAAAAGCCGTTCTGGAAGGGCTGCATACGGGGGAAGCGGTGTAGGCATATCTGAAATTCACTCCGCTTTGGGCAAGACCAACAATATTTGGAGCGATGACCTTTCCAGTGTAACGATCGGGATCGGAGAGTAACCAGGTATTGAGATCATCCACTATCAAGAACAACACATTCACGCGCTTGCGTTTTTTGCCTTCCTTGGCATCAGTCGCGCGTGCCGACCCACAGAACATGGACAATGCCATCATCACGAAGGCTGCCGATACAAACTGTTTTCTCATCGTTCAAGTCTCAGGTTTCTATTTCCGTTTTTCGAAACGTTCGTCTCTTCCCAAAGCGTGCCCTTGGTCCAAAAGAATTCCTCGCCAAGACGTCGGACATGACCGCTCCCAAGATGGATTATCGCGAGATCATTGTAAGAGTACTTTTCCAGAGAGTCCAGCATTCGTCGGAGCTATTGAGGCCAGTCGCAAAACTGTCACATTTTTCCACTGCTCTCAATACGACTAACAACGTAGTATTGACGCCAGTGTGGTCCACATCACTTTCTGAGACTCAAAACTTTATCCCCAAGCTATCATTTGGTCGTCGTTTGAAGACTCCGGACCAAGTGACGAAAGGACGTCGATTTAATAGCTTAGAACGAGGAACGGGAGATAAATGAATGTCCGTTTTTTCAACCTCCTTGGCCCCGTTTTTCGGGAGAAGGACGTTGCGACAAACACCGAGTTACGGAACCGCAGATCCATCCATTTCGCGTTGCGAATGTGCCGTGGCCCAAACGAACACCTCGGTTCGTCTGTTTATGTCATTGCGATTCTCCGAGATTCGAATGAGGAGGTCCGATCAACTTTGTTTTGTGGATGCGTTCTTCGAGCGAGAAGTCCGAAATGTGTGCGCAAAACCTTCAAAATCCCTGATCCGAGGTTTTGCGCTTTTTGCGTGCGTTTTTTGACCCTCGTGGAAGGATTTCCGAAAGGTCGTTTTTCGAGCGGGAGAGCGAAAACACATACACAAAAACCCACAAACAACCCGGACACAGAGGTTTTTGTGGGTTTTGTGTATGCGATTCCGCCCTCCGTTTCCAAAAACACATGGAAGCGAACCGCGAGGTAGACTTGGGCAGAATCAAAACTCGCAAAACGGACATCAAGACAGTTCGCGTTCCAAAACCTGTCCTACGGTGTAAAAAGGAAACCTATTTTCGCGGTGATGCGAAACCGCGTCCCATTGGAAACCTCAAGTTCTGTCAAATCACGAACTTGAGGTTTCCAATGGGAGGCAGGGTAAGTGCTTTTATTTCCAGTAATTTGCGAACAGGATTGGAGGGATTCGACCCCACGACCGAAGGACCGGACGTTCGTTGTTTCAGTCGAGGTAGCTCATTTCCGATGAATTCTCATACAAACGATAATCGATTTCCAAATCCACAAGGCCACCGTTTTCACGACGAAACGCTGGAGTTCGAATACGACGACATTCCATTTGCCGAGGAAGTTCCCGACGAGCCTGTCGAGCGAGGTTACACACTCGTCTCCTGGATCGTCATTCTGCTTCTCGTCGGTGGACTCGTGACGTTGCAAGCCTTCGCCCGCAACGCGAAATCCGTGGCAGCCAAGGCCACCAATCCCATCCAAGAATTGACGGCCAAAGCGATTGTCGGTGCCTCGACCTTCGCGGACGATCCGGAGGGAAAAACGTTACAGACTCTCGAAGGCATGAAGGAGGGTAGTTTTCGGGAGCGTGCGAGTCACGCGATATATGCCGGAGAGATTGTTGGCCCGGAAAGAGCTTTGGAAGAACTCAACGCAATCGAACCGAATGGCGAAAACGGTCCAAGCTTGTCGGAGGACGAACCACGTGTCTTGGCGATCCTTCGACAACTCTATTCGAGCTACAAAGATGGAGACCTCGGCGCTTCGTCGATCACCGAACAGGATCGCGAGTTGCTCGTGCGTGAACTCGGTTGGACGGGCAAACTTGCCCTCGTCCCCGAAGGCTCGGCGGACACACCGAACGGCCCGACCAGAGAAGACGTCCTCCAGCCAGCGGTCAACACGTTTTTGGTGTTGGCCGCGGCTGTGGTGGGCGGCATCTTCCTCGTCTTTGTGGGGCTGTTGGGGGTGCTGATCTTGGGCGTCTTGTTTGCCACCCAGACTATCCGATGGCAGTTTACGTTCACTCACGGCTACGCCGGAGTTTACGCCGAAACGTTCGCCGTCTGGCTGTTGCTGGTCGGCGGAGGAATGGCGGCCCGTTATTTCGTGCCTGGTGTTTCGTCGTTAGCGTTTGGTGCCGCGGCCATGCTCGTGAGTCTTCTGGCCCTCGGTTGGCCCGTCCTTCGGGGCGTTCCGTGGAGCCAAATGCGACGCGACATTGGACTGCACTTCGGAAACAATCCGTTCGTCGAAGGGCTGTTCGGACTCGCCGGGTATCCACTCATCTTGCCGTTCTTGTGCGTGGGGTTCGTCGTCGTCAACTTGTTGGTTCTCGCGGGAGACGCCCTCGGGTTTCCGATCGCCCAACTCGGCGGACGCGGACCAAGCATCGAAGGAGCCCATCCGATCGTGAGCGAGGTCGCAGGCGCGAACAGTTTTTGGGACTATGCATTGATCTTCTTCCTGGCGAGTTTCGTCGCGCCCTTGGTCGAAGAAATCATGTTTCGCGGGGTGTTATATGGTCACCTCCGAGAACTCTCGGGCCGGTGGGGTCGAGCCCTCAGCGTTTTTGGGAGTGCGTTGTTGGTGAGTTTCGTTTTCGCCATTATTCACCCGCAAGCGTTGATTGCCGTTCCGCTTCTGATGTCTCTGGCATTTGGATTCGCGTTACTACGAGAGTGGCGAGGGAGTCTCTTCCCGGCAATGGTGGCGCACGGGCTGAGTAACGCGTTAGTGTTGGGGCTACTCACGACGGCGGTCAAAGTTGCCTCGTGATGCGTGTTAAGTCGGCTTCTGCTTGATTGAGAATTGCGAGGAAAAAGTAGCAGGCACACTCCGTGTACCGTTGTCTTTGTAGTGTCGCCTTTCGCTCCGCGAAAGGACGCCTGTTTTTGTGTCCTCGCTCGCGCTTCGGGTTGGTGTGTTTTGGATTGCGGCTCCGTTCTCGTTTGCAATGCACACCCAAACGAAAGTAGTTCTCATTTCTTCCGTTGGAAGACGACCAAAGCACGTTTGGATCCTTTCGGGGCGGAAAACATCGTGGGACGCTTCATTTGCTTTTCGTCCTTTCGGGGTATGCCGTAACAAATGGTCAAGGTATCTTTCTCGAGTTTGTAAATCCCCTTGATGACTTTCCCTTTCCCTCGTCCGCTCATAGGGGTGATATCGATATGCTTCGGCTTTTTGGTTTTGTCCAGTTTGTATCCGCTCTTATCGATTCGTTCCTGTTCTGAATGCGTCACAGTGATGATCTTATCGCCAACCGTAAATGTCAACTTTGTCCGCAAGCTTTCTGGTGCCGGTTGGCCATCCTGGATCACCTTTGTGGGCTTCCACACTCCTTGGATTCCCTTTTCCTTCTTTTCTTGAGCATGGGTCGGAACGAAGAGACCTGCGAAGCAAGCAAAGCATACGATGCCTACGAAGAGTTTCTTCATGGGGGAACTCCTGATGGTAAGACAGAAGGAATCACTAGCGTTGATTTATCGAACGGAATGTGAGTTTAACAGAAAGTCCACCCGGAGTCTCAAGAAAATGAACGAGAAGAGGAAAATAAGAAATGATGTTCTTGGAAGGAACGAATCAACGTAGGACAGGTTTTTCACCTGTCCGTAACTTTCTTGAACAGGTTAAAAACCTGTTCTACGAGCAACCAAATCAAGACTGGCCAGTCAGCAATTCACCATTTCGTTAGTACAAACCATGTTGCAACAACTGATCCGGAAAACCCTGGTAGCCATGACATACACTGATGTACCACTCGGCCAACGGATCATTATGGATCGTATGACAAACCTTTCGAATGTTATCAATGCGCTCAAAGGCATCATGTAACTCGTCCGGAATGGCTCCCACGAAGATAACGGTGCGCCCTTGATACACCTCCGGATTATTGACCGGGTTCGGTTCCCACAAATCATATTGGGTGCGTCGACATTTCAGCGGGACGCCAAAATAATAGGCAGCTTCGATCTCCTTGCAATAGAACGAGAGTTCCGCGACGGTGGACCACGAACCACTCGCGACGATGGGCTCGATCCCTTGTTTCCGGAGTCTGCGAATTTCTTGATCCACTTCCGACGCAAGGAATCTCCACCCTCGCAACCGGCACGTCGGATCGACTCGCCGCAAGGGCGTCGGATTCTTCTGCGTCGGTTCCCCGGCAATCCGCACGAGAACAGGATAACTCCAACTCGGCTTGTGGACATGGAGTGTCAAGGCCAGACCTAGCACAGTTACGACTACCGACCAGGCTATGACTCCTCGCCTTTGTAATTGGCCATGCCGTTTCCAATAATCGACCAACCAATTTACACAAAGCGGAATACTTGCGATGTATGCCGTCACGGCCCAGTTGGCTTTCCCTCCTTTGGTAGTGATCCCGAACGAGAAAAACACCAGAAACGTCACGATCGACATCCACCATAGATAGCGATAACCCGGCTCGACTCGTTTCCACGGCGCATAATACATCATGCTTCGCGCCCACACGACGAACCAGTATCCCAACAGTAATCCGAATTGTAGACCAACGAAATACAATGGGCCTAACAGGTAAACGCGACGATAGGAATCTCGGAATCCAGCGACATGTTTCACATGCTGAAAACTAATCCAGTTATGTTGCCAGTTCCAAATAAGGATCGGAAGTGAACAAACCGCGACAAGCAACATGGCAACCCAGAGTCCTGACTTCCGAAGCTCCTTGCGGTGTTTCGGCGACGTCAGCAGAAATATCCCCAGCGAAGGGATCCACAACACCATCGTATACTTCGCCAATAGACCCAAACCGACGGTTAGCCCGACGCCAATCCACGCCACACTTTGT
Organism: uncultured Alcaligenaceae bacterium; assembly: GCA_964474955.1. Lineage (GTDB taxonomy): Bacteria > Planctomycetota > Planctomycetia > Gemmatales > Gemmataceae > CAYRFQ01. Next base: position 5,120 of record CAYYUU010000585.1, read on the forward strand.
TGACGGAAAAGCGCCAAATATCCGAACACAACGGCCCAAATCCAACAACAGCTATATGGGGCGTCAATTGTCATCAACGTGGCCCCGGCAGAGACGACGGGCATCGGCAGCAGGATGACCAACGAAACTAACGCTAACCATTCTCGCCGACAAGCCAACGCCACGAGAACGTACACGCCCAACAAGAACAAACTCCCGCAACAAATCGCAGGAATCCGGACGGCGAGCATCTGCGAACCGACAAGTTCTTCCGAGAGTGGACCAAACAGAAAACAACTCAAACGGATGAGATACGCGACCAACGGACCTTTGCTGTAGTAGCTCCAGTCGAGTTTTCGAGTCCAGTCCCAGTAGTGGGCTTCGTCGGGT
>CAYYUU010000586.1:0-5483 GCA_964474955.1 uncultured Alcaligenaceae bacterium
CTCGAAGATAGTGTACCATGCTTAACTGCGTGTACACCATCTCTGGGGAGGTCCAGATCACGAAAACCAGAATGCCAACAACCCCGCTCGACGTTAGTTTAAAACCGCCGCTTCGCCCTGGTTTCCAACAGCGTCAGCGGCAACGTTCAGCGGATGAGGAGACTCATTATGGTCAGTGAAAGGGTGGGTCTTCGTCGTTCCTCCTTGACCCACGCCACAACCGAGTTTTCTCTCTGCCAGAAACCTTTGCCACACCCGATCAATTTACCTTTGGGTACTTTTTTGGTTTTGCTCCCAAGACACATCGGCGGTGTTAGATTATCATCACGAAGTTGACGGTCTCTATCCACAGCTCTTTCACGCAACGAGCCAATGACACCTACAGACGTTCTTTCCAAATACTTTGGTCATTCCCAGTTTCGTGGTGGGCAAGCCGAAATCATCGATTCTCTTCTTAATGGACAACACTGTCTGGTGATCATGCCCACTGGCATGGGTAAATCGTTGTGTTATCAGATACCCGCATTGCTCCTTGCAAAGCAATCTCAGAAAGAAGAGTCCTCATCCCCAATAAGAAAGCCCTTAACGCTGGTCATCTCGCCATTGATCGCCTTAATGAAGGACCAAGTCGATTCGCTCGTTCGTCGGGGGATCGACGCTGCCTTTGTCAATTCGTCATTGGGCCGAAAGGAACGGGAACAACGCTATCGACAAATCGCTTCTGGGGCATTTGATTTGCTGTATGTGACGCCCGAGCGATTTCGCAAGACCGAGTTTGTTGAGGTCATCCGTAATCGGGATATCGCTCTATTGGCAGTGGACGAAGCGCATTGTATTAGCGAATGGGGACATGATTTTCGACCCGATTACACCAGGCTCAAAGAAATCCGAGAGCTTGTTGGCAATCCCACCACCGTTGCCTTAACCGCAACGGCAACTCCGGATGTGCAACGCGACATTGCCAAGCAGTTGGGCTTGGAGTCGGCCCAGATGAAGATATTTCACCACGGCATCGATCGTCCCAATCTAAGTTTGGAAGTTGTTGAGGTGTGGGGCGAAGATGAAAAAGAAGGGCTGATAGTTAAGTTGATCAAAGAATTACCCGGACCTTGCATCGTTTACTTCACATTGATTCGAACGCTTGCTCAGTTCAGTGACAGGTTGGCCAAACGTGGCTTCGGGCACCTTGTTTACCACGGAGATCTGGAGACGAAACAACGCCGCAGGATTCAGGATCAATTCATGAGGGAGGCCAATCACGTCGTCCTCGCAACGAACGCATTTGGCATGGGGATCGACAAGGAAGATATCCGCTTGGTTCTCCATGCTGAGATCCCATCTTCCATGGAAGCGTATTATCAGGAGATCGGTCGGGCGGGACGTGACGGAAACCCATCACGCTGTGTCCTGCTGTATGACCAAAATGATTTAACGACACAGATGGAGTTCTTGGCTTGGAGTAATCCCAGCGCAGAGTTCTATGAACGTGTGCATTATTACCTCACGAACGATCTCGAACGAGTGAATGCCTTCGGCTACGAGTGGTTGCACGAACAATTGCATTTCAAACAAAAACACGACCATCGATTACAAACTGTGCTTTCCATGATGGATCGATATGGAGTGATTGAAGGTTCGATTTCGCCGATCAACATCAAAGCGGTCTATGACTTGCCAAACGCACTAAGCGATCAAACGCGATTGGAAGAGAAACTTTTGCGGGACCGGCAAAAACTGTACACGCTAGTGGAATATGTGAAGTGTGAATCCAGTCGTAAGGCATTTATTCATTCTTATTTCGGAATACCTCACTGACGAAAGCGGCTCATTGTTCGGTGAGTTAGCGGTGCTATCTCATTCTTGTTAGCGATGCAGAGCGAGCCAATGGAAAACTCAGCAGCAAGTCGATTACAATTAGAACTTGTAGCCGTCTTAACCGCGAATGCCAATCGAATTAAAAGTGCGTTGCGTGCGGGCCTGGGCGAGCCAATTATCCTCGAAAACGGCAGTCGGCTTCAGTTCGAAATAGACGATTTCTGCTTCGGATCACCTTTTGTGCTAGCGAGGGGGAAAAACTTCCTGCGGACTGGCTTTACACCGAGCTTCCAGGAGATTGGTTGGAACGTACCGAAAATACTCTGGGTGGTTGGAACGAAATCATTGCTGAAGAATTGTGTCCGTGGTTCGCAGACGCTTGGCAGGCAGCAGGTGGGCCATCTGTTTTTAGCCCAGCATACTTGTTTTTTCATTGGTATCCTATCGAGCAATATGACTGGGAGCGGCACCGCTGGCTGTCCACCGACGGAGCATTCGAAGGATAGCTATTCAGCAAGCGTAGGGTGTGTCGCAGCGTCATCTGTCAAGGACTTTGCGAATCAGAGCAAGCGGAGCAGAGACGCACTACCGAAATTTGTTGGCGCTCTTTGATAAGCGGTGGGCAATGTGGCAAACATCAACACACTTTTCTCTTTTGTGCCATTGCAAAAACACAGGTGGTGCGTCTCCGCTCTGTTTTCTCCAAAGGGTAAGCCTCTGAAACAGGACGATCCGACGCACCCTACTTTTGCTCAACAGCATGACACCCGACCGGAGCAGCTTTGCGCTTAGCTCCTCGTTCAACAAAAGGAGTGATAACCATGACAAACAAGAACCGTATCGAATGCCTCTACTTATCGCAGGAAGCTCTGCTTGAAGCGGGCTGCTTGGATATGCGAATGGCGATGAGCGCGGCCGAAGAGGTCATGCTCGCCTTTAGGGAGGACCAGATCCTGTTCCCCGAAAAGATTGTGCAGATTTTCAACGAGGACACCCAAGAGCGGATTAACTGTCTGCCCGCAACAATGCTGCCCCAGAAGGTCTGCGGCGTCAAATGGGTTTCCGTTTTTCCTCCCAACCCGGAGCGATACGGCATCCAGAACCTCTCCGCCGTTATCGTCCTTTCCGATATCGAAAAAGGGTTACCCATTGCATTTCTGGATGGGACACTCTGCTCGAATATGCGAGTCGGCGCGATGGGGGGGATTGCTGCGAAGCACTTCGCCAGAGAGGACTCGCGGAGCATCGGGTTCATCGGAGCGGGAGAGCAGGCCAAGATGCACCTGATTGCGATGAAGACAGCGGTTCCAGCCATCGAAGAATGTCGGGTGTCGGCAAAGCACGAACACGAAGAAAAGCAGTTCATCGATGAGATGCATCTTTTGTTTCCTGACATGCGGTTTACCGCCGCCGGTACGGATGCCAGAAAAGCGATGGAGGGAGCCGACATCCTGGTGACGGCCACAAGCGCCCAAGCCCCTCTGCTCAAAGCGGCTTGGGTGAAGTCTGGGACCTTCTACAGTCACATTGGAGGCTGGGAGGATGAGTACGACGTCGCGAGGCAATCCGATAAGATCGTGTGCGACGATTGGGAAACTGTCAAGCATCGGACGCAGACGTTGAGCAGAATGTACAAGGACGGAGTTCTCACCGACGACGACATTCACGCGAACCTAGTCGAGGTCATTGCCGGCGAGAAGAGTGGACGGGAAACACCCGATGAGCGGGCCTATTTCAACGCCGTCGGCCTTGCCTACGTGGACGTTGCCATTGCGTATGCTATGTACTGCAGAGCCGAGCAGGCGGGACTGGGACAGAAGCTGGCCATCCAGGAGTCGATGATCTTCCAACATGACAAACTGGCGGATTGGATTCGGATGTAGGCCAGGAGTTCCGATCTCAGGTAAGACTCGGCTGAATCGTGGTCGCGGTTGTAGTCACGGCTCATTTCGATTTTCTTTTCCTTCGAAAGGTTATAAAAGCCAAGCAAGCGTCGGGTGCGTCGGAGCGTCGGATGTTGGAAGCTTACCACTCAGAGCAAGCGGAGCGTAGACGCAATACACTCTTGCTATCGCACATTCGGTGAATTATTCCAAAATGATGAGTCCCCGACAAAAGACGGCCCGACGCACCCCTCGCTTGTTCATCTTTTCTGAATGCGGTAAAGGTGTCCTGCCGTGCGTAAGAACATTGCACTTCCAACGACGGCAATCGAGGCCAGCGATCTTTCGTCCAAGTCGTTACGGGCGAGTGGCCTGAACTTTTTTCCCGGTGCGAGCACGGTGGTGATGCCCTTCTCACTGAGAAAGTAGATTTTGCCATCGGCGAAGATGGGCGATGCGGAAAAAGTGCCGCCAAGCCGCTTCCACCAGTGGACGTCGCCGGTTCTCGCATCGAGGCACTGAGCGACGCCGCGATCGCTGATGGTGTACAATTCCTTGCCGATGAATAGAAACGACGGATTCAACGGGGTCGATCGGGCTCGAGTCCACGCGACATGGGTTTTGGTGACGTCCCCTTTGCCCGTCGGCCGAATCGCGAAGAGTTTGGGAGAGTCGTATCCGCTGCTGATGAAGATCAGACCGTGACCGTAGACCGCCCTGGGAACGTTGGAATACCCGCCGTGGAATACTCGCCAGATTTCCTTCCCGTCTTTTGGGTCGTAGGCAGCAACATGGTTGGCTCCCACGCTGACGACTTGCACTTTCCCGTTGACTTTGATCGCGAGAGGAGTGCTGAACGCGAAACGTTTTCGAGCCTTGGTCTTGGGGCGAGGCGTTTTCCAACGGATGTTCCCTGTCCGGCGGTCGAGGGCAACAACGAATTGGACATTGCCGCCATCGCAGCTCAGGATAATATTGTCGCCAACGAGAATGGGCGATCCGCCGTTGCCGTGCACGGGGCGGTATTTCAGCTTCTTGTTCCGCCACAACACTTTCCCTTTGAAATCGAGAGCGGCCGTGCCGTGCGTTCCGAAATGAACGTAGATTCGTTCACCGTCGGATAGCGGAGTGGGACTGGCATGACTGTTTTTTTTGTGGATTCGGACCGTCGCGTGGCGAAAGACTTCGACGTTCCAGAGGCTGTTTCCGGTTTTCTGATCAAGGCAGATGACGCGTAGCGATTGCTGATCTCCATCCGGAACGGCGGTCGTGAGGATGATTTTTTCTTTCACAAGAATCGGTGAAGACCAACCGCGTCCGGGGATCGGTTTCTTCCATGCGATATTCTTGGTCGGACTCCATTCGATTGGGAGATCGGCGGCTTTGGCGTGCCCCTGTCCAGTGGGGCCGCGAAATTCGGGCCAATCCTGCGCGAGCGCGGGTGTTATCCAGGCGAAGCAAACGAGCAGTGTAAAAGACGCGGCAAACGGGCGATTCCACATGGCAGGAACTCTCGGGTGGAAGGATCAAAACGAGTATACGGCTGGAGGGAATATGATAGTGGGATGGGATGGGATTTGCCAGACATGACGGGTCATTGGATGCTTTCTATGTTCGCCGGATCTTTCGAGCGCCACCTACGCGACTTCGCATACCCAGTCCTGATCGCGGAACTGTGCCGAGAGTTCACTCTCGGCACACGGATGCCTAAACCTCATTCTAACTTCTCGAGCGCAACTTCGATTTTTTCGACCGCAAGTTTCGATTGCAACCACAGAGTCTGCT
>CAYYUU010000587.1:0-5477 GCA_964474955.1 uncultured Alcaligenaceae bacterium
ATAACCAACGCCAGCACCATAACCACCGTAGCAGCCACCGAAGCCACCGCCGAAGCCACCGCCACGGCAACCGGCACCGCGGAAGAGCCCGCCGCCGCCGCGACCGAAGCACTCAGGAGCATCTGCCCCAACAGTCAAAGCTGCCATCAGAACGACACTGTACATGTAGCGCCTCCCTAAGACGACAATCCAAATGTCATCTTACGAAAAAAGTGAAAAACACAATCCAATAGTTAACAACTCGCAAAGATATCCATTCCTTTACGTTGAGATGACTAGAAGCAATTCACATGCCAAGGAGCTTTAGTGAATCTAGTGCGAATATGAGGAGCAAATCTCTTGCTTTAGAATAGTCATTTACAATGGATAGTAAAGTTAGTTAAAAAAAGAATCAACAATAATCTGGGATATATGTGCAAAATGTTCTGTTTGTGTCGGTCAGGAAGAATGAACAGCAGAATTGGACGCTAATAATTTGTTCTCCATCATCGGGAACGTTTTCCTCCAGTAATCTCGATGAGCAAGCAAGATTCCAAAAGCTGGCGGAAGAATGCTCACTACGTCCCGTCTTGGAGGTTTGCCTGTGTCGAGACGGAACCAGGAGAATCAACCTGTCCGTGAAACTTTCAACCCAGGCTTCTGGTATTTGTTATTGAAATCCTAGGAATCGGTCGCCTGGGTCGTTACCATACTGTTGATGACTGCGAATTTCTCACCTCCCTGAAGCGGGACGTGGTCCGGTAAACGAGACCGTCAGGAATCAAGACGAAGAGAAAGTCGCAAATTCAAAAATTGTTTTTCGTTGAAGGGATCGAAATCCATGACTCGTCAATTTCGTAGTTGGGCTTTGTTTGCAGCCGTGGCTGTGCTTCCGTTCGTTGGCTCGGTCGCCAGCGCACAACAAGCCGCCAAATATCTCCCCAAAGACACCGAGATGGTGTTTCAGTTCGACCTGAAGCGGATCTTCGACGCTAAGGTCATGCAGAACAACAAGAAGGCGGTCGAGGCAATTAAGGACTTCCTTCGGAACAAGATGGAAGCCAACGAAGAATTCGTCAAAGTCCAAAAGGCTCTCGATTTTGACGTGTTCCGCGACTTGACCCGAGTCACCATCGGCGTTGGCCCCGGAAAGAATCCCGATGCCGTTGGCATCATTCTCGAGGGAAATTTCAAACCGGGGAAAATTAAAAAAGTTGCCGGGCTTTTCCCGAACGTCATGAAGGCCAGCCAAATTGGCACGACCCAAGTTTACGAGATGACGGATCCGAACAGCGCAGAAACTCTTTACATGGGTGTTGCGGACAAGAAGACGCTCGTGATCTGCAAGAAGAAAGCGGACCTGGCTGCTGGCCTCAAACGACAAGCCCTCGGCGTTTCGGCCCAAGCCAAGGCCCTAATGAAGAGTATCGATTCGAAAGCCTGCATCGGCATGTTGGTGACGCGAAAGTACATGGACGCAGCCCTGAAGGATGCTCCTCCCCAAGCCCGCATGGCTCAAAAATACATCAACCAACTCAACGGAATGAGTGTGGGCATGGTTCTCGCAAAAGATTTGAAATTCCGAGTCGCCGCCGCAGCCACGAACGCCCAGAATGCACGGTTCCTCAAGCGAGACCTTGAAAATGGCCTCGACCTCGCGAAGACACTGTTGGCCAACCAAGCCCTCAATAACCCGGCCTTGCAACCGATCGTCGACATCGCAGACACTCTGAAAGTCTCAAGCAAAGGGATGGACCTTTCCGTTCGCGGACAAGTGTCGAGCCAGATCATCGACCAAGGTCTGAAAATGATCCAAGGCTTCCTGCCCTAATCGCCCTGGACTCGAAACTTTACGAACTTCCACAAAAGCCCACGAATCCCGGTGAGGATTCGTGGGCTTTTTCTGTGCCCCGAGCTACAGCGTTTTCGGCCAGGCCGGATTGGTACGATTGAGTCTGAAAGTGCTCAGTCATACAATGACGAGCACGCCCAGAAGGTCGGCCCAGCTATTCCAGTCGAGGAAGAAATATGAGTTTCCAACACATCCCCAAAACAGAGGGAAATCAGCTCACACGTCTGCGTCGGAATCGCCGCGAGGATTGGTCTCGACGCCTCGTGGCCGAGAACCATCTCACCGTCAACGACCTCATTTGGCCGGTGTTCGTTCAAGAGGGGGAAAATAAACGAACCTCGGTCGAGTCGATGCCAGGCGTCGAGCGACTTTCTCAGGACCTACTCGTGGAAGCCGTGGGGACTGCCCAGATGCTTGGAATCCCGGCCATCGCCGTTTTCCCGGTGACCGAGGCCGACAAAAAAACTCCCAATGGTGACGAAGCGCTCAATCCGGACAACCTGGTGTGCGAAGCCGTTCGCACAATTAAACATGTCCACCCACACATCGGAGTGATTTGCGACGTGGCTCTCGATCCGTACACGAGCCACGGCCAGGACGGCCTCGTCCGCGACGGTTACGTGGTCAACGACGAAACCGTCGAAGTGCTTTGCAAACAAGCAGTCATTCAGGCCGATGCCGGTTGCGACGTGATTGCTCCCTCGGACATGATGGACGGTCGCGTCGGAGCCATCCGCAAGGCGTTGGACCAGGCGGGATTTCAACACGTCCAAATCATGGCCTATTCGGCGAAATACGCCTCGGCCTTTTATGGACCATTCCGCGACGCAGTCGGCTCGGCCTCTAACTTGGGGACCGGCGACAAACGGACCTATCAGATGTCAGCGTCCAATGGCGACGAAGCCTTACGCGAAGTCGCTCTCGACATCGCCGAAGGCGCCGACATGGTCATGGTCAAGCCAGGAATGCCTTATCTGGATATCGTGCGGCGAGTGAAAGACACGTTCAGCGTTCCGACGTTTGCCTACCAGGTCAGCGGGGAATATTCGATGTTGTGCGCCGCCAGCCAGAACGGATGGCTCGACCGACAGAAGGTGATGCTCGAAAGTTTGCTCGCGTTCAAACGAGCGGGAGCTGACGGCGTTCTCACGTATTTCGCCGTGGAAGCTGCGAGCGCCCTTCGCCAGGGTTGAGAGTTTTCGAATGGTGAAAGGCGAAAGAATCGAAGCCGAGATGTTGTCTTGCCTCTTTTCTTGTTCCGGGGTCGATTCGAAGAACCCAGCAAACGGCCTCCGTGTGAGGATTGGCCTTTCACCTTTCACCTTTCACCTTTGAAGAACCTCTCAACTGTGCCTTGGCCTCAGCCCTTTTCGGCAAGCCACCATTCCACACGAGCTTATAGTCTCGCGCATCCGTGACCGACCCGGTCCAACCGTCTTCGGCGGCCTTGACCAAGTTATACATTTCTCGGGATGTGACGTAATGAAAATGAAAATTCGGATTGGCATCAGCCATTTCGGCGAGACTTTGGTGGAACCAAACCATCGGCTCGCCGAGTAACACATCGTGCGAATCTTCCGGCGCACCATGCATGTGAAGTTTCACGAAGAACCAGTCGGGCCGAGTCGGGACTTGCACTCCCGCCCTGAGCCAGTTGGGCAACCGTGAAATGTCAGCGGGTTGGCGTGGCTGGACACAGCCGTTTTCGAGCTTGGGGAGCAGTCCGAACTTCCGCGTCCGCCAATCCAACACAAGAGGTCCCTGGATGATCAGCAAACCATCTTCGGGAATCGGTCCGCGACCAACAAGGATGCCCCGTTCGTGAGAACGTGGTTGCCCAGGAATGTCCAAGGCGTAGTAAATGCTGTTTATAATTGGCCCTTGCGGAATCCCCGGCGACGTCGGCATCGTCAGATCGGCATAGCACCCCGTTTCTCGGAGAATCACGATCTCTTCATTCACGCCACAATGCAGACCGGTTTTGTGCCAGTTACACAAAACCCAATTGCCGTGGATGAACGCGTACTTGATCTCGCCCGTTTCGTGGTCTCGCGAAAGGAGCCCATGTCGCTCAACGAGTTTCTCTCGGAACTCCAACAAGTTGTTACGAAACGATTCCGGCGTATCCTGGTCGTGATGAAGATGAACTTCGACCTCACCAAACCCCTGGCGGCACAAATCAGCGAGCAGGTCGAGATACTCGGGCTCGTACTCTTCGCTCGGGTAGAAAAATGTGTAGCGCGGAACTTCGCCATCACTATCGCGGAACTCACCAAACTGTTTCGGGTACCGATCGACCCAAGTTTGGACTCGATCCAGAGCGAAATCCGGCTTTGGATTTCGATACTTCGGCTCGTAATGGTCGGCGAAGCAAATGAGAACATGAATCTCTGTCGAAGGGCTCGGCAACTTCCGCCGAGAGGACTGTTTGAGATAGCTCACGAAACAACGATGCATGCCACGAGAGCGAAGCAAATAGAAACCCACCACACCACACAGTGTGAGAATCGTCACTCCGCCCAAGATTATCGCCAACATCCACTGCACAGGAGAATCCCCATAAGAAGCAAGGTCTCTGTTGGCAGTGTAGCACACTTCGTACCATTGCTAATGCGCGGAGTCGGGAAACTTCGAGAAGCCCACCGCAAAGACAGTGAAGTTTTACTTTTCGATTTGGGATTCCGATACCAACCCGAAGCGCGAGCGAGGGACTTGAGCGCAGGTGGCTTTTGCTGCGAAGCAGCCGAAAGCCACCGAAGCGACCCAAGAACACTGAGCGCAGGTGGTTTTTGCTGCGAAGCAGCCGAAACCCACCGGAGCGAACAAACAACATTTACCGAAGGCGGGAAACGCTGCTTCAGTCCTGATTTATGGCATGTCGAGATTCCTCTTATAGCCACCACAAACAGAACATCGAAACACATACGGCCCGCCGCATTGACTCAACGGCGCATGTCTTCCCCACGCAACCTGTTCGGGGGGTAAATTCACCATGATTTGATTGAAGAACTCAGCAGGATCATTAGGCCCGGCATGGAACTCGAACTCCGGTTCTTTCCAGATACCGACGTAGACCATTGGACGTTTGCAACAAAACAGCCAACAGCAACCTTGCCAATTTAAGAAACTCGGCGTACGCAAGAGTTCCAGAAGGTGCTCTTTGGAAACGCGGACACAGTGCCAATCGGGATCATCTGGCTCGGTTGGATGGGGGAGAATTTCGAAGCCGTAAGTCGCCAATTCTTCCACCGAGTGCCCAACCGCATCGGTAATCCCTTCCTCAGCGGAGCGAGGAACGACCAAGCCGACCACGGTATTTTTCCGAATCCCCACCTGTCCATTTCGCAAGCAAGAATAACACGCGATCCGACTTCGGCCTTCCAAGTTGGTGGCCGAGAAGCAGTATGCGTTTAAGGCCTGACACAATTCGCAAGTTCCAAGTTCTCGGTATTCGGCGGCTTCGTGCACCGGAGCGGTGAAGAGTGGAAAGGAAATGCCAAGATCGGAGAAGGTGAGTCGATCGCTCAAGGCACGCTCCCGTGTGCCGAAGGAATATTTCCGTTGCCCGTTTCCCGCGCTAGAAAGGTGGTCAACGCCGATTTCCGCGGTGGTAAAACTACCTCACATTTTTCCGTCCTGAGGTGGT
>CAYYUU010000588.1:0-5476 GCA_964474955.1 uncultured Alcaligenaceae bacterium
CAAGACGATCACGAAGGAACGAATGATCGTGGAACTGCGAAGCAAGAAGATCGAAGCGGACCAGGCCATGAAACGGGTGGATATCAGCAACGCAGCGAAGCTCGCGAAGGCCGACAGCGACCGCAAATCTAAGCGAAAGATTTACGAACAAGAACTGGCCAAGCAGCTTTTGATCGAGGACGAAATCTTCAAGTGTACGTTGTACGCATCTCAGCCGGGTCTGGTAGTCTACCACGTTCCGCAACAATCTCGCTGGAACCGCGGGTCGTCGCAGTCGATCATTGCTCCGGGCGAACCCGTCTCGAACAACCAGAAGCTGTTGGAAATTCCGGACCTGTCTCAAATGATGGTCAAGGCCAATGTCCACGAAGCAATGGTGCGATATCTGCTCAATGACGATCAGGTGAGGTCTTCGAAAGCGTATCTGCGGGTGGACGCGTACCCGAACTCGCCGCCGTTGTTGGGCTACGTCAAGGAAGTCGCAACGACTGCCTCGCAACAAGATTGGCTCTCGTCGGACGTGAAAGTGTATGGGACGAAAATCGGCATCGACACGAGGAAAGAAGGTTTGAAGCCGGGGATGAACTGCGAAGTCACGATCTTCGCGTACGAGTCGCCTGGTCCGGTCCTGACGATACCGATTCAAGCCGTCATAGGTCGCGTGACGGACGGCAGGACGCGTAGGTGCTATGTCATCGATGAAGATGGATACGCGCACATGCGAGAGATCGTTCTGGGCAAGAATAACGAGACACACGTTGTCGTCATGTCTGGACTGGAAGAGGGCGAGACGGTGGCGTTGGATCCCGAGAGCTTGCTCCCGCCCGAGAGCGACATGCGAGCCACACCAGCCGGAAAGTCTCGCGGTCTCGGAAAAGGTCAACGTGGTCCTGGCGGCGGTGGCGGGAGCAAACGAGGGGCCGGGGGCAAACGAGGGGCCGGTGAAGGTGGTAAAAACAATCCCGGCGGAAGCGGAAATGGTGGTTCGGGCGAAGGCGGAAAACGCAATCCCGAAGCAAAGGGAAAACGCGGCGGGGGTGGACCATCGCGTGAGAAGGGGAAACGCAGGAAGGAACAGGAATAACTTGTTCGCCGGAAATACTCGCCCCGAAAAGGAGGTGCGTTTCGGCGCACCTCGGACTTTCCTTTCGAGACGACCTTACCCACGAGAATGCCATCCGATGTCTACCATCGTTCAGGTCGAAGACCTTGTAAAGCTCTACGAGATGGGAACCGAGATCGTCCCGGCCCTGCGTGGCGTCTCGCTGTCCGTCGAGGAGGGTGATTTCGTGGCTTTAATGGGGCCATCGGGTTCCGGAAAATCGACCCTCTTGAACATGCTCGGTTGCCTCGACCGGCCGACGAGCGGGCACTATTATCTGGGCGAGCAGGACGTTGCTTACATGAGCGACGACCAGCTTTCCGAGATTCGCAGCAAGTATCTGGGATTCATTTTCCAGGCCTATAACTTGTTGCCGCAATATACAGTTGTCGAGAACATCGAAATTCCGCTCTTGTACCAGGGAACTCGGCTCGATGCCGACGCGAGACAGCGTTGCATCAGCCTCGCGACGCTCGTCGGACTCGGAGATCGTTTGGATCACCGGCCCACACAGCTCTCGGGGGGACAACAGCAACGTGTCGCGATTGCTCGCTCGCTCGTGAATGACCCCCACGTCATTCTCGCCGACGAACCGACCGGAAACCTCGACACCCGCACGAGCGACGAAATCATGACGTTGTTGCAGCGGCTCAATCGAGCGGGCAAGACGATCATCATGGTGACGCACGAGAATGAAATTGCCCAGTGGGCCCTACGTGTAGTCCGCCTGCGAGACGGAGAGATCGAATCCGACGTGCGCAACAAATATCAACGGACTGCCGAAACGCTCAAGAAGGAACGCGCCGAACCACCCGAAGCAATTACAACGAGGTAATGAGGCGAGAGGCGAGAGACAAGAGACAAGAGTCATTAGACAAGAAGAACCACGGACATTAGACAATACGCGGATAAATGTTCTCGACGGCCCGAACCTCAATCTGTCTCTTGTCTCTTGACCCCGAGAGAAACCAGCCATGACCGACCACAATCACGAATTCGAACACATCTTGGGAACGCATGGCGATACCGCCAAGTTGGTCAGGTCGCTGAATAAGCCCAAACCCAAGGGCGGTCTCGTTAACTTTGTAAATAACTTCCTTCTTCCGGCCTGGGAGAAGGGACGAAATAGCGTCATCATGGCCGTGCGGAGTCTTTGGCTTCACAAGATGCGGTCGTTCCTTTCGGTGCTGGGTATCATCATCGGGATTGCGGCTGCCATTACGTTGGTGGCCTTCGGAAACGGGAGCATGCAAGATGCCCTCGACGACATCAAGCGTCAAGGCGCGACGAACATCATAGTCAGCAGCATCAAACCGCCCGACGATTCCACGACTGCGACACGGAGTTTTTTCCTCGACTACGGGTTGAAGGAACGCGACTTGAAAGCCCTCCGGGACCTCGGTCCAGTCCGGAGTTATGTCCCTATGCGTATTTTCCCGCACGACATCCGGCGTCTTGATCGCATGTCGCGCGGCCGCATCGTCGCGACGACCGAGGCGTATCGCAAAGTCAATCGTTTCACGATGGCCACCGGGCGGTTCATCGAAGACGCACGCGACCAGGGCGATTACGGCGACGACCGGGAAGTCCGGAACGTCGTCGTCCTCGGCTGGAACGTGGCCCGCGAGTTGTTTCCTTTCGAATCACCATTTCATTCGGACGGGCGAGGCAAGACGGTCGTCCTGAACAAACAAAATTACACAATCGTCGGAGTCATCAACGAGCGAATGTCGGTCGGCAGCAGCACCGGCAACGCGGCCGTCCAAGACTTCAACAACGACGTCTACATACCCATGCGGACGTGTGAACTTCGGTTTGGTCCGAAGATTTATATTCGTCAATCGGGCTCCCGCTCGGGCGAAATCGTGAAGTACCACCAGATCGTGCTGACGGTCGGCGAGATGTCGGAAGTTCGCCCCACGAGCACGGTCGTGAAACAAATCCTGGAACGCAACCACAAACGAAAGAAAGATTGGGCCGTCGCGATTCCTCTGGACCGACTCGACGCGGCGAAACGAACTCGCGATCGATATGGGCTGTTGCTGCTGTTGATTTCCAGCATCTCGCTGCTCGTGGGCGGGATTGGTATCATGAACATCATGCTCGCGACCGTGACGGAACGGACGCGAGAAATCGGAATCCGGCGTGCGCTCGGTGCGAAACGCCGAGACATCATTGCTCAGTTCGTCATCGAGGCCGTCGTGCAGACAACGATCGGCGGGATTTTGGGAGTCGCCTTCGGTTTGGCGATCGTGTTCGGTGTCCCTGTGATTTGGGAAGTCGTTGTCGGTATGCCTCTGCCAGCCCAACTGAGTATCAATTCGATCTTCTTGTCGCTCGGAGTTTCGGCGGCGGTTGGAATCATCTTCGGACTCTATCCGGCCCAACGTGCGGCGAAGCTCGATCCGATCGAAGCCTTGCGACATATGTAAAGCTAGATGGCAATAATAGTAGGCATACTCCGTTTGCCGTAACCAGAAGTAGTAGGCACACTCCAAACGCGAAATTTATTGCTGTCCGGTTTCTTGAGGACTTTGAAAACCGGACACTCATTTATTTCCCGTTCCGAGTGTGCCTACTACATTCTCAACACATCACCTGACATCGAGACCACCCTTCATGCCCGTATTAGTTCTTGGAACTCGCAACAAGAAGAAATGCCAGGAAATCATGGAAATCCTGGGCGACCTTCCGATAGAACTTCAAGACCTCAGCCATTATCCCGATGCTCCCGAAGTCGAAGAAGACGGCCAAACGTTCGAACATAACGCTCGGAAGAAGGCTTCCGAAGTGGCCAAGGCGCTTGGCCAATGGGTCCTCGGCGAAGACAGTGGTTTAGTAGTTCCCGGAATTGGTGGTCGTCCCGGCGTTTATAGCGCTCGCTATGCGGGGACGCAAGGGGACGACGAAGCCAACAACGACAAACTACTCGCCGAACTCGCCCCACTTCCTGACGAAAAACGCAAAGCGTATTATGTGTGTACCGCGGCAGTCGCAGACTCGACCGGCGAAGTGAAAGTCGTCGTTGACGGCAAGTGTCATGGAATTATTCAGAAAGACCGCCGCGGCACAGGTGGTTTCGGGTATGATCCATTGTTTCTCGTCCCAGAATTTCACAAAACGTTCGGCGAGCTGAGTTCACGGGTCAAGCACGCCTTAAGTCACCGAGCCCGTGCACTCGGCAAGCTCCGCCCCGAATTGCGAAAGTTATTGGTTTCGGGGTGACAGAAACGCCACCAAGATGTCGAACAGCTGAGGCCATCATGACGTTCTACTTTCGACTCATCCTTATTTCTCTGGCCGTCCCCGTTCTCACCGACGTTGTTGTCGCAGGAACTCCGAAGAGCAAATCCTCCGAGCGAAAACCGAACTTCGTTTTGATATTCGTGGACGATCTCGGCTATGGCGAACTTGGATGCCAGGGAAACCGAGAAATCCCCACGCCACACATTGACTCGATCGCCAAAAATGGAATCCGATTTACCGATGGGTATGTTTCTTCGCCATATTGTTGTCCTTCGCGAGCGGGCTTACTCACGGGACGATACCAAACGCGATTTGGTCATGAACTCAATGCCGTCGGTGATCAGAACATACAACCGAATGTCGGTTTACCTCTCTCGGAAATCACGATCGCCGACATCCTCAAACGAGCTGGATATGTCACTGGATGTATTGGAAAGTGGCATCTCGGAGGCACGCCGAAGTACCATCCCCAAAAACGTGGCTTTGATGAATTCTATGGATTTCTCCACGAGGGACACTTCTTCGTTCCGCCGCCATATAAAGGCGTGACCTCTCGGTTGCGACCCAAAGAGCCACCATACGACAAAAACAATTCTATGCTTCGCGGAACGAAAAAGATCGTCGAGAAAAAATATCTCACCGATGCCATCACGCGAGAAGCTATATCATTCATCGACAAACATAAGAAAGAGCCGTTCTTCCTATATCTGCCGTATAACGCAGTCCATAGCCCTATGCAGTCTCCACACACATATCTTGATCGCAACAAACATATACGCGACTCACACCGCCGATTGTTTGCCGCCATGTTGACTTCCTTGGACGATGGAGTTGGAAGGGTGTTGGCGAAGCTGCGAGAGTTGAATCTCGAGGAAGACACCATTGTGATTCTGTTGAGCGATAACGGTGGCCCGGTGGCAGAACTGACGTCGAGTAATTGGCCGCTTCGTGGTGGGAAGGGTCAACTCTGGGAAGGGGGAGTGCGGATACCATTCATGATTCAATGGAAAGGCCATCTTCCCTCGGGAAAGACCTTTCCGCATCCGGGCATCTCTCTCGACATTTTGCCGACGTTCGCCGCGGTTGCCGGAGCGAAACTCCCGCAGAAGCGAAAAATCGATGGGGTGA
>CAYYUU010000589.1:0-5474 GCA_964474955.1 uncultured Alcaligenaceae bacterium
GCCGCGTTCGAACTCGATCTCCCGACCAAGACACGAACGATAGGGGTAGATCATCATGCGGGACATCCGATTCTGTCTCTGGACTCTTGAGAACGTCTCGGATGCCGAAAGAAAGTTGATTCCGAACTGCGGGCAAAACCCCACGAACACTCCCAGGCAAATCTGTGTCCGCGGAAGAATCCTCGAGCGTCTCGTGTCCAACGGATAATTTGAAATGTCACATCCAAACGATTTCGACTTACCAATCTCGGACAGTGGGTTCGATAGACTTGCAGCACTCATCACAACTTGAGTACCTAGAAGAGGTCATTAGAACGGCTTTGACGGAAGCGATAATTCCGCTAAACGGCGTCCGCCGCACTTTTGCGTTGTCTCCTAATGAGTTTTGACGACCAAAACCGGTAATGGGAATTCTCACGACTGAAATTTTGACAGTCTTGGACCGGCTGGCGTTACCGGTTTTGGTCGTCAAAACTCATAAGAACTCGTCGGTGCTCTTCAACGAACAATTGAAAGAACGGACGATGTCGAGTGGAAAGAAACATATTTGGCTTCACGGCTAGAGCTTTCCAAGGCTCTTTTGCCCTTCTTCGAGCCGGATAATTTCTTCGCTCAAGTCGGTATGGCATTTGAACTACTGTCACAACGACCAATTGCATTCTAACTCATTTGAATAGGGGCCAGTTAAGCATCAAGTCTCGGGCTTGGTGGCGTGGCCAATGCACGTGCGGTTTGTCTTGGCAAGTTCGCCGAGACATCGAGTTGGACGACTTGGAATCGATCCTCGGCAAGTGCCAAAGCCATGAGGGTTTTGAAGAAGTGCGCCGTTGCTCGGAAGGTGCTATGCCCAAGGGCCTCACGCCTGTCTCCGACGAGGACGTTTGGTCACTCCAACAAGGCGCCTGAGACCGAAAGGCAGATCAACAACGTAGTGCACAACGTTCAGCGCAACCTCATAGCTTGCGTTTCGGTCAGTGTTTTATAGAGTGCGGCTCGATGTCGCTTTTGGTTTTGTTTTGGATGCCGCCACGCTCCCAGTCTCCAAAATCAAATTCGGACAATCATTTATTTCGCGTTGCCGGTCCCAACAGGAAGATAGTGACATTCCTTTGTGGTGGGGCAATACAACGAACCAGTCGCGTCTCCCTCTCCTCGTAACTCAAGGAGAGGGATTTTTGTTTGTGTAACAATTCGGGGCCGGGTTGATCCTATGAAGTCGGAGGGAAGTTGATAGAGTAAACTGTGCTCGAAATTCCAGGTTCAAGACTTCTCGAATCGAATGCAAAATGGAAATCTCACCACTCGAATCAACCGTTGGTTCGGACGCCTCCACTCAAAGCGCGGAACCGGCCTCGTGGTTTGGCGCGCTCGGTCGTGCTTTTTTACCGTCGCGATGGGGACTCGGGGTGCTCGGGGTTGTGTTGGGCATCGTCGTCGTCGCGGGCACGATTGAAGTCTTTGGGAAGAAAAAATTACCTTTGGGAACGTGGTGGGAACAGCCGTGGATCGGGTTCGAGCCACTGGGTGAGGCTCTGGTAGTGTTTCCCGAGGGCAGCGAACCAACTCTGCTCACCCTCCACTTCGGTACTACGTTGCTGCAATCACTCCTTTTTGCAGCGGTGTTGCTGGCACCGTGGACGGTGATCGGTGCGTGGATTTTGCGGTCGGAATTCGTCGCCCAGATGCCGGGAAACGAAACACTCGAGGCCACAGCCACCCGATTCGTGCGGGCGAGATTTGCGGGACTAATGCGAATATTCCCTATGCTCTTCCTGTTCGCAGGATTCGTCTCGCTTCCCACAATCCTCATCGGGGCGTTCGCGTGGATGTCTGGGTTCGCAATCTTTGTGGCCCTGCTGATTCCCGTTGGTTTGGTCTTCGCCATCCTCGAAGTCATGCTTCTGATTGGCGTCGCGTTTGGATTCGCGATGATCCCCGGCGCCATGGCTGCCGAAGGGACCGACGTATTCGACGGATTATCCAGGACGTTTTCTTACTTCTACCAACGCCCGGCGAAATTTCTCTTTTGGTGGATCGCGTCGTTGGTGTGTGCGGCAGTGCCGTTCGGAGTGTTCTGGTACTTTTCGCCAGCGGGGCGCATTGCTTCGCTCTTTTGGGTGTTGAGTCTTGGCCTCTCGTTTTCCATCTTCTGGTCTCTGCAAGCGGTCGCGTATTTGAAGATGCGGCGGAGTGTTGACGACGTGCCCGAACGGGAGATCTGGGACGGCTCTCTTGCACAGGAGTCTCTTCCGTCACCCGGGGATGAGATGAAAACTCTGACGGAAGAGATGTGGCCCGAGGCGATCACGACGGCCAAGGTTCCGGTCGTCGTGGGGTTCGTGACCGAATGGGGGAAGGCGTGCCAAATCTTACTCGTCGAGCTTGCAGAACTCGCGGAGGCTGGCGAAGGCGCGGTCGACGTGTATCACGTTGATCCCGACGAATCGCCAGAACTGGCCGAAGCCCTTTCGATCGAAGCCGTCCCGAACGTCTTGATCTTTCACAAGAAGAACATCAACCCGATCCACGTTTGCGAAAATTACATCTCTCATAAGCAACTCATGAGCGTTCTGGAGGAAAAATGTGGCATTTTGTTTCCTTCGGAAGGCCACACGCCCCCCGGGCGAGTCTCGTCGACCAGAACACCTTCCAAGCCCAGATACGGAGTTAAGGTGCGACGTGTGCGCTTGTCCGAACACTCTGCCCCGGCTGCGTACTGGGCGGATTCTCCGGAGCCCGCGAGCGAAAAACCGGTGACGCTCGAACGCGTGTCGTTCCGCGACACCCACGCACCTTTCGGGGCAACTTACAACATTGGGATGTTCCTTTCGGTGGTGTTCTGGTCCGCAATGATGTTGATTGTCACGGTAATGGTCGCTCGGTATTTCGCTCCCGGCGTGGGACCCGGAGCGGCGGCACGCGATCCTCTGTTGATGGCCCACGAAGTGGTCATGCATCTTGCGACCTCGGAAAGGCCAAGCCGAGCGTATAACTTGGTCGTCCTGGGCGGGCTCTGTTTGGTTTCCATGATCGTGGGAATGTTTGGAATTGCGAGAACCCTACGCGCCGTCGTTTGGGCGATGGTCATCCGCGCGGTCTATCGCTTGAATTTGAAATCGGCGGCGGCCTTTGCCCATGCCCGAGACAATCCTGGGCGAGGTCTTACCTGGATATTTCTGATTTCGGCAGGAGTCCAGGCGTTGTTGGTCGCGTTGTGTTTGGTGCCGTTACTGATCCGCGGTGTGGTCCCCTGGTACGGCCCATTGGGTCTGGCAGTTGGGTCGGTTGTGCTCACTTCAGTTGGCGCGTTCGGCCTTGTCGGGTCGGTTTTGTCGAAGCGAGAAGGAGCCTCGGTCCCCAGTTCGTTGACCCTTTTAGTGGGCAACTTCTTTTCCTTATTGGCGTCTCGGTTGGTGGGATTGGTTCCGGTGTTGGCTCGTTGGTTGGTGTATGGGGCCGTTGTCGCCGGAGGTTGGTTCTTCCTGTGTCAGGGCCTCACCGCTTTTGGCGGCACGGAATACACCGGTTGGACTCGGTGGGCGCTCAACCCGAAAATTCTTCCGGCGGGGGATCCATCCTGGACAGCCTATTGGGCATTCCATTTGGCTTCGTGGATCGCTGGGCTTTGGTTCTGCGTCGTGTTAGCCGGTTGGGTTGGCTACCCCATTGCCAGCAGTGTGTCCTGGGCTGCCATGGTCTACCTCTACGCCCGGCAAGAAACGAGCGACGTCCCGCCGACCGACTTCGAACTCGACGAAGAAACTCAAGAACTGGTCCACCAACACATCGCGAGTCAGGAACCGACCGACGAAGTTTCCGTTTGGCCCGGAAAAGAATCGTATTACATCGAGTTCCTGGCCGAAATTCGAAAACTGCCGAATGAAGTGTCGACCTACCGAGGCAGAAGGTACGTCGAGCAAGCCGAGGAATTGCTCAACGAACTGGATCCGGACGAAGACTACACGCTCGCGCACGTGATCGAGAAATTCGACATCCCAGATACTCCCGAAGAGTTTGGCGTGATTCAATTCTCGGGAGCCGATCTCGAACACGATCTGCGTTTGCTCTTGGTCGAGTGGAGGCGATACCGAGTTGAGAGATAGCTGGCCATACTGGCCATACCACGTTGAACTTGGCCTTCGGCGAAAAAACAACCCTCAACCCTCCACCCTCAACTCTCCATTTCCCCACGACAAACCTTCGAGCATTGATTATCGTAAAATCCATCCAGGAAGAAGTTCGACTCACAGAACGCAAGGAACCAATCATGAAATCACTCTGCGCGCTCATCGTCTTTCTGTTCGGGATGTCCACAATCGTGTTCGCGACTCCGATGGCGAATACGCGAGAGCAACGCAAGTACCCAGAGTTCTTGGACGCCAAGACGGTCGTGACTTGGAAGGCCGCAGGAGGAAGAGTTGGCTGGGTTCAGAATGATCGGTTTGCGAACTTTCGTTTCGTCACGAACCCCGAACGGACGGCTTTCGCCAAATTTTTGCCGGCGTTCAGCTTCTCGGTCTGGCGCTCGGGCGCTTTGGATCACCTGCCCGAGCCGAAAGTGCCGTTCGCCCTGAACTTCTCGTTCAACTCCTTCAGCGATGACGACCTCGCTGAACTGGCTCGTTTCGGCAAACTCCAGGGGTTGATTCTCAACTCCACCCGGGTCACGTCCGAAGGGCTCAGACAGATCGCGAAACTCAAACATCTCAAATGGCTCTACGTCTACGACCGTGACGTCTCGGCGCACGGGCTCGAAACTCTGGCCGCGTTACCTCAACTCGACACGTTGGGTTTGCCCAGCCACATCGTCACCGACGAGACCGTCAAGCACCTGGCCAAATTAACAAAACTCAAGGCGCTCAACATGGGGCGGACGAACTTGAATGACGATCACCTCGAAGGGCTCGGGGGGCTGAAAGAACTTCGGACGCTGAACGTGGCCCAAACGAGGATAACCGACGATGGACTGGCTCATTTGTCGGACTTGAAAAAACTGCAACGCCTTTACCTGGACTTCACCAAGGTCACGGACAAGGGGCTGGCCACGCTCGGGAAATACAACCAACTTCAGGGGGTCTATCTGACCTCAACTTCCATTTCGGAAGATGGGTTAGAGCATCTGGCGGAACTCCCCGAATTGACGATGTTGGGACTCGCGAGCACTTCCATCACCAACGACGTGGTCAAGTACCTCGCCAAGTTCAAGCACCTCGAACGCTTGTCCTTGGGGAGCACCAACCTGACCGACACGGGGGTGGACCGATTGCCGCAATTGTCCAAGCTAAAAGAGTTGTATTTGAACAACGTTCGGACCACGGACTGGTCGACGAAGTCTCTCGCCAAACTCGCCAAGTTGCAAATCCTGGATGTCTCCAACACGCGAATCACCGACGCGGGATTGAAGGAATTGGCGAAACTCAAACGCCTGGACAAGCTGTACCTCAACCAAACGAAGGTCACGGCGGCTGGGCTCC
>CAYYUU010000590.1:0-5462 GCA_964474955.1 uncultured Alcaligenaceae bacterium
GTCGGCACCAACGACGTCTCCGGAAATCCTTTCCAAGAGAGAAAGCACTTCCCGGGTGGTAAAGCCGCCGGGTTCGGGGTGCGAGACTCCCGGAGCAAAGGCTGGATCGATTCCGTCCAAGTCTAACGAAACATAGACCGGTCCGTCAAAAGCGAGAGGTGATTCCGGCTCCCAATTTCGCATCTCGACGACTTCCACGCCGAACCGCTCGACCTGCTCTCTTTGGAGGGGATTCATCGTGCGAATGCCCACTTGCACAAGTCGTGTTGCGAGATCTTCTTCCAGAATCCGAGCGAACGTACACGCGTGGGAATACAGGCTGCCGTCGAACTCGACGTACAAGTCGGGATGGGCGTCAATCTGTAAGACGTTCAAACGAGGATATCGTTTTGCGTAAGCCCGAAGGATTGGGTACGTGATCGAGTGGTCTCCGCCAACACTCAACACTTGCGTCCCAGACTCCAAGTGCGAGGCAATCGCATTCTCGATCTGGTCGCGTGCCTGTTTTCCCACGCCAACTTCAATGTCGCCGGCGTCTGACCAGGTCGGTGTCTTCGAGAGGTCCAAACCCGATTCGACGCACCAATTCGAGGAACCACAATGTAAGGCTTCCCGAATTCGACCTGGCGCAAGAGCCGGTCCGTGGAGAAACGAGGAGGTTTCGTCGTACGGGACGCCAAGCAATGCAACGGAAGGTGGAACAGACATATCTCGTTTGGGGGTAGGAATTATTTCTTCTCCGGGTGCTCTGGATGGTGGTCGATTTTTTGCAGGCGGGATTGAAACAACCAGGCCATCACGGCGTAGGCCATCGCCGCCGAAAGTCCAAACATCAAGACTCCGTTGGCTGCTTCGAGTGGCCCCAGGATCCGCCAACGCGATGATAACGTGATGTCACCGTAGCCGAGCGTCGTGAAGTTCACGGCCGAGAAATAGAAGGCCGTCTCGTAGTTTTCGAACTGCCCGCACAACATAAACACCAAAGCCCAAATGGCCATTTGAATGAGGTTGCCGAGGAGGACGATGAGCAACATCGAACTGAGCACGAGCGAATCCCGGACAAACCCTGTGCCCACGACTCCGCGGCGCTTCGCATACGCTAACGCCTCAATCATCATGCCCGCTGCCCCGGACTGAATTGTGACAGTCACCAGGAGAGTGCCGATTCCGACAAGAAGAGGTAACAACATCGCGAGATAGGGAACAGGGAACAAGGAACAGGGAACAAGGAACAGGGAACAGAAAAAAGGCAGAAGGGTGAGTCGTTGTGTGGTTGTCTTGAGGCACTCGTGCGGTGGAAAGTGGCTTTTTCGCGGAGCGAAAAGAAACTTTCCACCGCCCCCGTGACTCGAAACAATCACACACCCAGGATCAATTATTTCATCTCAAAACTACTCACCCGAATTTTCTTTTTATTCCACGCATCCCGACCACGATAGGTCTTGTATGCGGTCGGCTGATATTTCCCGACGAGATCCACCTTCGCGCCAGTCTTGGGAAGCTGCTCTTCCATCCCCAAGATCCAGTAGACGGCATTCACATACATTCGCCGGGTTCCTTCGGCTGCGAGGTCCGTGGCAGCTCCGATCGTCGAGGCGAACACTTTTCCTTTCTTGCCTTCAGGAAGTTGATAGGATTTGATCCATGCAATCGGCATCATCGGGTTGTTCTTTCGCTTGTCCGGCGGTCCGTCGGTGGGTCGCAGTCCGTAGAACGGATCATTCTTGTCGAACTTTCCTTTTCGATTCATGACTTGGCCGAGGACGATTGGCTGGCTGTCTCCTGGAAGTGGCAGAGTCACGCCGTACACGTCCGTTGGTCCCCAGATGTCGCCGTCTTCAATGCCACGAACGATCGGATGCACTTTCACCTTCTTGGGAATGACGCCATACGTGCTCTGGCTCTTGTGCCCACCGTGATGCGATTTCCAAGTTTCGCCCATGATGATCTTGCCGAAGCCCATGCGCCAGGCTTTCTTGTCGCCGGTGTATCGCCAGTCGTAATGAGCCCACTTGCTACTCTTCGGGACTTTGAAACCGTGCGTGGCAGTCCGAATTCCGATCACCGGTTTACCGCTCTTGAGGTAAGCGTCGATGTACTTCATTTGTTCGTCGGGCAGATTGCGAAAGCGTGTGAAGATAATCATCAGGTCGGCGCTTTCGAGAGCTTTCAGCCCCGGAATGTTATTGAGGACGTTCGGATTCACGAAGCCGGTCTTGGGATCGATGGCGAATAAAACCGTACACTTGAAGCCGTGATGTTTGGCGAGGATCTTGCCGAGTTGCGGAAGGGCTTCCTCGGAACGATATTCTTCGTCGCCCGAGACCAACACGATGTGCTTTCCCTTGCCGGGACCTTTTCCGCCCTTGTAAACGACCCACTGATCGTCTGCGTTCGCAGTCGTGGCGGCGAGTCCAAATATCAACACCGCTCCCATCAGCAACAGTGTGCGTGGGAGAGTGTTCGGAATGTGTAACATGATTTCTTTCTCCGAAAGTTGTATCCGTCTAATGGTGGGATCAGGATTTATCGTAACTTTCGGAGAGTGGGTGTCAATGATATACCGGATGGGGAATGGATGGGGATGAAGGAACACGGTCGCATTTTGGAAAGTTGCTTCTCGCTCCGCGAAAAGATTCCTGAGCAAAAAGAATTTCTCGCTCCGCGAAAAGCAACTTTCCCAGTTATTCTCTTGCGCCAATCTGGCTGACGATTGGCCCTTCCGCGCGTTGTTGTGGCAATCGTCGTCCGACGACGACGACCATCTCCGGCTCGCCAGGACGCAGTGTCCGATCACAATTGATGATCGTCACGCGTTCCCACGCGAACGGGATCTTCGGACCATATCCGTTCCACACTCCGAAACAAAAGTATTCCGCATCGTCGGGATAGTCGGTCGTGATGCGTTTCTCTGGAACTTTGCGGATGCGGTCCTTGTAGTGGAAGGCGAAGAGGTGGTAGATGCGATTTATGCTCACGAGTTTTTCGTCCGGGCCAAGTTCTTGTTTGAGTTCGGCAACGGCCTCGCCAGTTCCGACACTTCGATTCATCAACACGTTCGTGAGCCAAACCGAGTACGACAAACCAAGACAAATTGCGATGGGTCCAATCGTCAGCCGGATCGTCGACAGGTCGATAACCTTTCGATTTCGGAAGATCAAACCACACAAGGGAACGAGCACAATGGCGAAGGCCAACGCCGCCCTAAAGGGTTGGCCGAGATGGAGTCCGCTCAGTCGTTCGATCGGAATCCCCAACAACGCCAACACCGCAATTCCCAAGAGCAACCCCCCACAACAGACCAAGAAAGAGGTCCACGCCTTGCGGAGTGGCGAGTCAGCCTCGGCCTCGACGCATCGCTGGATCAATAATCCGATCAAGGGAGCCACGCACGGATACAGCGGCATCCAGTATCGGCTCCTCGCTCCGATGGCAAACCAGCATGTTGGGAACGTTACGAGGATACACGTCAGGAGAAACGGAAGGGCCGATGACGTATTGCCGATGGCCTTTCGGAAACTCGGTCGTGCGAATCCAAGTAGCATCACCGACCAGGGCATCATGCAGGCGAAAATCTCAAGCGGATACAAAATGAAGTGTTTCGCAAGGGTGACTGGGCCGACCATGTAAAACCGCTGCGACGCCGCTTCCCCCATGATGCGGCGAACGCCGGAGAGTCCCATTTGTTGGTGATAGAGCAATAACCACGTCCCGAAGATTCCGAGGAACGTAAGAATTCCCAGCAGATGCCCGACGCTAAAGAGCTTTCGCCAATCTAGCTGGATGGCCAGAAAGACGAACACCGAACCGCCGAAGTAAACAGGTCCCTGCGAACCTTTCGCGAGTGTCGCCAGGGCCGCGAGTCCATACCCCGCCATCCACATCCGCCACGAAGACCAGCGCCGTATGTAACCCCAGTGCCAAACCAGAAGCGAGGCGCTTAAAAAGAGAGTAAAGACGGCCTCGGTCTCGGCGAGTCGTCCGAGCTTGAGAATCTGTCCCATCGTCGCAAACGCTGCTGCCGCCGAGAAGGCGCCCAGCCGCGAAAGAAATGTTCTTGAGTAGCCGTAGACCAATAGGGTCGTCAACAGCGTCGCGAGGGCCGACGGAAAACGAATTGCAATGACATCGCACTGTCCACGAATGGCAATGCTGATGGCGACGGCCCAGTATTGGAGCGGTGGCCGGGAGAACCATGCCTCGCCTTGCAAACTGGGCACGACCCAATTGCCGGTCCAGAGCATCTCCTGAGCGATCATCGCACGCCTCGACTCCTCACCGCGAACGGAGAGAACGCCCAGTCGAAAAAAGTGGGCGACGAGGACGATCACGAGCAGCCAAAGTACTTCCTGTTCTCGCCACCACGCGGAAGGGGGTCGGAGTGCGGGCGGGGATGATTCTGGATTATTCTGTGTGGGTGTCGGTTGGACGTCTGGGGGCGTCGACATGGCTCTTTCCTCCCTGAAATACCATGCCTCCGCTGTAGCCCTTTTTCTATAACCTGTCAAGCAGACCTGAAGCCCTTGAGTTTCTGTAACCCAGGCCGTGCAATGGGAAATGCCTTTGTGTCCGGATTCGGGTTTCTAACGGTAGGACAGGTTTGTAAACTGTCCTTTATTTTCTTGGACAGGTATTTTCTTGGACAGGTAACAAACGTGTCCTACGGACAAAACACAACCCAAAACCCGGACAGAAGCACTTTTCCCGTTCCGAGAGTCGGGCTCCGAAAAACCGCGGCGCGAAGAAAGAACTGTTGGCTGAACCTCAATGAATTCGCCGAAAAAATCAGGTGGTGAGGAAGGTTGGAACTTTTTCACAAACTAAAGACTTGCCTCAGCCAGCTTTGGACTGTAAAAACACGCTAACGCCTGTCGAGAAGCCAAAAGCAACCATTCACTCGCAATCGTTCGATCACGAAGTAACTCGTTGATGGTCTTGGACCGCCACAAGAATCCCTTGGGGGAGGGCGATCCAACAACAAGAAAAACTTTCGTCGAACTAATTTTCGCTTCTGGTCGACGAAGTAAATTCAAATGATACAGTCCTACACAACACAACCTCTCCCTGTCGTGTGGACCGTAACAGCTACCTCTACTTTTGAACGGACCGTAAAGGGCTAGTCGAGAAAGGAACAAACTCAATGAATTTGCCAAACTGGATGACATCTTGGTACTTTATCATCACCATGGCCCTCTTGTTGGTTGCCTTGATCGGCCTTTTGATCTTCTTGCGAAACCAACGGGATGAAGACGACGATTAGTCCGTAGAGAGCAACCTGAATTCGTCCCTTAACTACAGCCATCTCGCTCAGGTGAGAGCGGCCCACTCAAGTTATGGATTGTGCGTTCCGTCGAGAAAACACGTCGGTACGGCGGCGGTTGTTCGGGAAAGGCTTACCTTTCGCCGGGTCAACGTCGCCGTTTTCTCTGTCGGAAGATCAACTGGGCAAAGTGGTGTTTGCG
>CAYYUU010000591.1:0-5459 GCA_964474955.1 uncultured Alcaligenaceae bacterium
CGGAGGACAATCGTGTTGCCGTTTTCGAGCGGGACGGCGTTACAGATCCTTCCCCATCCCTGGACGCCCCCGCCGATCTTTCCGACGGTCTTGCCTTCGGGCGTGATCTCAGCCGCAAAATCAACGCGGTTGCGGCCGACGCGGTGCCCGCCGAAAAGGAGGTTGCCGTTCTCAAGTGGTACGACATTGCCCGTGTTCACGGGGATGGTGCGCACGATCTTCTTGTCGAGGTTCACTTCGATGGTGCGGCTCCTCTGGTGCTCGGCAATGAGGATGTTGCCGTTGGGCAGCTTCACCGCGGCGCGTGGGTATTTGCAGCCGTAGCTCCAGACCTCGTTAAGGTCCCGATCGTAGAGGGCGACCTTCTTGCTGCCCCACATAGCCACGAGCGTGAGCCCCTCCAGCGGTGATCGCACGAGGCGCAGTGGGAAGTTGAGCTTGGCGGTTCTGGCGTTGGCGGCGATCCAGGTCTTGTATGCGTCGACCTGTTTGGCGCGCGTCCGATCGTCGGCGCTGGCTGAGTAGGGGAGGCTTTGCCCGGTGAACCTCCGCAATGCCAGTTGGCTCCGCGCGCGAACCTTTTGTGATTCCGCGTCGGTCATGAAGCCGACCAGCAGGTTCATGGCACGCCGATCGCCGACGTCCACCAGCGCGAGGGCCGATTCCAGCCGCACCTCTTCACCGAGTTTGGCGTCCCGCGACCATTGCATAAACCTGTCAGCCAGGCGCGGGTCTTCAAGGCGGCGCAAGGCGGGAATGGAGATTTCCTGGAGCGGAGCGGCCGTCCCCGGCTTCATCTGCGATGAGAGATACGACACATCCTCTTTCGTCACGACAACCGACATCGCTTGTTTGGCCGAACGAACAACACTCTTCTCATCCTGGAATTTGCTGACTGCAGCAAAGATTTCTTTTGTCAGTCCCGAAATATTCAACAGCTCGATGGCACGAAAGACTTTTTCAACGGTTTGTCTTTGTCGGGGGAGGTATTTGGTCAAGATGTTGTCGACTCGAAGTCTTTCTTCGAGCGAGCGTTTAGATGCCTCTCGAAGCAGATCTAGGGGAATCTCTTTTAACTTCAGCAAGGATTTCTGTGCGGTGGCTCGCACCCGGAACCGCGGTGACCCCAGTTGACTGATCAACTTCTTGGCCACAGACCGATCACTAATCTCGGTGATTTGCTGGAGGTACTTTTGAAGTCCTTTCTTACTCATCGTGATTGAGTATTTTTGAAGAGAAGCCCGCAAGGCAGCCATCTCTTTATTCCGTATCTTCTGCTGACGCTGTTCCACGGGGGGACGAATTGTCGGTTTTTCTTGTCCCAAACACTCAGAAACTCCAAAACACAAAACCACTATCACAAGGATACGACTAATCAACATTAGCTTTCCTTTGATTGAAATAAAAATTATACTAATATTATTATTCTTTTGACCGTTTATATTGGATTCAAAAGTGGTATTTGCCAATTAGATAATGTTAAAAGTCTTGCTTTATGGTGCCTCTTAGCTGAATTCCATTATCAAGGTTGCTTAATAGTATCGTCGTTCCGCTTTTGAGAAACACCCACTTTCCCATCAGAGTCTCTCGTAACGGGCTCCGCACTCACGGAAACGGCCTTGATCCAGTCCACCTCAAGCCGAAACTTTCCATCTTTCTTGTCGTAGGCCATCAGGCCGAACGAACGGATATCGGTCTTATCGAAATCTGCGGGTGGGGCAGAGAAACCAGAAAAAAAGCCATGTTTGGTTGGTTTCAGTTTGTCGAGAGGAATGGTCACCTCCATCCACTTGCCCGCTTTGGTCAAAAACTTAGCACGGTAGGGAATTGCGTTGTATGTCGTCATTGATGCTTTCGTGCGCATTTCAAACAGGTAAGTCCGTCCATCTCCCTTCACCCGCAGTTGAACTGCGTCGGCGAAAGAAAGATCAAGTGGATCTGTCTCCCGGATGCGAATCGTGGAGAATCCATTAAAAAAGCCCCAAGGGACCGTTTCGCCCGCGAAGACGAGGTTTCCGTTTTGAAATGCGGGTCCACCTTTGGAGCGGCCACCCCTTACGTTGTCGTTTACGGCTATCCAACGATCTTTGCTGTCGGCTCGATCAAAATCGGCTAACACTTTCACCGACTTGCTACCTCCAGCATTAGGGACAAGCAGTTTCTTGAGGATCCCGTCTCGGAGTTCCTTCGCCTTTTCGGGTTGACCGGCAAGTTCGTAGGCATTGGCCAGACTCGCTGTCGCTTTGAGCCTATCGGGATGATCGGGAGCAAAAAGCTCTGCACTCAACAACACCGCCGCTTTCTGCAACTCCAGCGCCTCGCGCACGCGGTCGGCTGAAATGTAGGATCGCGACAAATTGGTCATCGCATAGAACGTTTCGGTGTGTTCCCGACCGAGTTTATCCTTGCTCAAACGCAACGCTTCTTCACGCAACTCAAGAGCCTTCTGCTGCTGGTCGTCTTTTTCGTACGAAGTTGCCAGATTTCCCACCGCTTGGATGGTGAGCAGACGCCCTGGACCCATAACGCGACTCAACTCGAGCACCTCCTTGTGCATTTTCAGCGCGTCCTTGGAGCGGCCCACCTCACGGTAGGCAACTGCCAAGTTCATCTTGGCGCTGATCGTGGCGCGATCTTCGGGCCCTCGTGTTTTCAGGTAGTGTCGGGCGACCTTCTCCCGCAATTCGGCGGCCTTCTCGTGGACGCCGAGAATGAAGTACGTGCTCGCGAGGTCACTCTGAAGCCCGGCGATTCGATCCGGCGGAATGCCCTTGGCATCGTCCAATCGCCTGGCTGCTTCATCCAGCAGGTCGGCGAGCCTGACGTTTCGCCCTCCGCCTTCGGTTTTCGGTCGGGGGCTTTTGAGGAGGTCGTTGAGAAAAGTCGAGATGGCCTGGGCTTCTTTGCGGGCGGCTTCCGATTCATCCAGCCGCTGTTGGGCAAGTCGCTCTGCCACAACGGCGCGGTTCTTTTCGGCTGTAGCCCGCACGGCTTGCCAGGTGGGCGCCGCGATGCCTCCCAGCAGCAGTACGACCATCGCAGCCGCAACACCCAGGGCCACCTTGTGCCGCCGCGCGAACTTCCCCAGTCGGTAAGCCATGGTCGGCGGACAGGCCAGGACTGCTTCATCGTTGAGATATCGGTCGATATCCGCGGCGAGGCTAGCAGCCGTATCGTATCGTCGTTGCCGATCTTTCTCCAAGGCCTTCATTGTGATCCAGTCCAGCTCACCGCGGACAAGCTGGCTCAGTCTGGTCGGATTGGTGCCACGGTTACCAGCAACGTTCTCGGATTTTTGGCTCACTGTGGTCAGTCGAGTGCTGGGTCGGGGCGGCTGCTCTTCCTGGATAATTCGCACCATTTCGGCGAAACCGGCGCTGTGGAGTCGCTCCGTTTCGAAGGGTGTGCTGCCAGTCAACAGCTCGTAGAGCAAAACGCCCAGCGAATAGACATCGCTGCGGGTATCAATATCCAGACCACTCATCTCGGCCTGTTCGGGGCTCATGTAGGCGGGTGTGCCTATCATCTGCCCGTAGGCGGTGAACAACGTTTTCTCGGTAAGCTGCTGATTGAGAGCCTTGGAAACGCCGAAGTCGATTACCTTGGGGACCGGAACGCCGTCGTGCATTGTGACCATGACGTTCGACGGCTTGAGATCGCGATGGATGATTCCTTTGTGATGAGCGTGCTGGACCGCGTGGCAGACGTTGACAAACAGCTTCAACCGGTCGGAAGCCGGAAGCTGGTTCTTGTCGCAGTACTCCGTCAACGGAAGGCCCTTGACCAACTCCATGACGAAGTACGGTCGGCCACTCTCAGTGGTACCCCCATCAAACACGCGTGCGATGTTGGGGTGCTCCATCAGTGCGAGCGCCTGCCGTTCGGCCTCGAAGCGAGCGACGACCTCCTCGCTATCCATCCCCGGCTTGATAATCTTCAAGGCGACTTTGCGGCGAACCGGCTGTAATTGTTCCGCCATGAAGACGATACCAAATCCGCCTTCGCCGATTTGTTGGAGCAGTTTGTAGGGACCAATCTGGGCGCTGGGCTTTTCGGTGAGAGGCTGGTCAATGGTCCCGGGAAGCCCGGGTGGTGGCGACTCAAGGAAGTTCCCTGCTTTCCGATCCAGCTCAAGAAGATCTTCTATTTCGCTTCGCAGTAGCGGATCGCCCTCACAGACTTCGTCGAGATAGAGTTGCCGCTCGGCCGCATTGACCAACTCTGCGGCAGTATTGAAGATCTCGTCTTTGTTCGGATGTTCAGCGTTCATAGCAAATACTCATGATTTGTTATCCATGGTTCTATGCGCCATCTGCCGGGAGTGGGTATCAGACTTTTTCAAAAACATTTCATTCCGCGGGAGAATCCCGGCTTCCCTCCATCTGTCGTAATAGCCAGACGCGTGCGTAACGCCAGTGACGCTTGACGGTTACGACTGAGACTCCGAGTATTTCGGCGACTTCTTCGTGGCTCAGGCCTGCAAAAAACCGCAACTGGACAATCTCTGCCTGTTCCGGAGACTCGGCCCTTAGTTTGGCCAGGGCCTCGTCCAACGCGATGAGGTCAAGCTGGGAAGTTTCCACCTCGATTTCCGCTTCATCCAGTGGCACGCGATTCAGGTCCCCACCTCGCTTTAAACGTCCCTTTTGGCGTGCTTTTTCGACCAGAATCCGCCGCATCGACTCCGCCGCCGCGGAGAAGAAATGCCGGCGGCTTTCCCAATGCTGGACTTTGTCGACGTCAACGATCCTGAGGTACGCCTCGTGCACGAGCGCGGTCGCCTGGAAAGTCTGCCCCGGCTTCTCCTGGGCCAGCCTCGCTGAGGCCAGTTTCCGCAACTCGTCATAAACGAGTGGCAACAATTGATCTGCGGCAGTCGGATCACCCTGCTCAATTTGGGAGAGTATTTGCGTAACTTCGCTCATAGGCGTGACTTTCATAGATGCCTTCGATGACCATGATTCTACACAGATCTGCGCCTCGATAGTCTCCAGACGAGGCGTATGAACAGGAGCGATGACAGCGGCTATGAACCGTTCGGAGTAGCATTCTCCTACGACGAGATCGCGTACAACGGGGCGATCCAAATTAGCGTCGCGCAGATGGGCCAACAGGCTTCTACGTGTTTCAGGAAATTCGTAGTTGGTTTGTCATGGAGTTATCCCTCAAATGACCAAATACAGGGGACGAGTCCGATTCGACACGAAAAATGAAAAAAGTTGGCGAAAATCTTCAAGCAATTTATAGACGTTCGGGGAAGTGCTATCCAAAAACGACTGGATTTGATAAGAAATTGTGCGAAAAGATACAGACGGTGCGATGAGGTGATGGCTCCAGATATGAGTTCCAATTCTATGAAATCAAGAGGATTGTGTCCACGACTCTCGGAAGCGGCAAAGCGACTGGAGGTCAAGACCAGCTTTGCAGCTGCAAGTTCTCTGTTGTAGCATGGAAATGGA
>CAYYUU010000592.1:0-5440 GCA_964474955.1 uncultured Alcaligenaceae bacterium
GGGGTACCTGGACGGTGACGTTCTTACTGAGAAGAAAATCATCGCTGGGTGGTTCGTCACCGGGGACCTCGCAAAACTCGACGATGACGGGTTCATCACGATCACGGGCCGCGAAGAACGATTCGCCAAGGTCGGCGGCGAAATGGTCCCTCTCGAACGAGTCGAAGAAGAGTTGCACCATGCTCTGGAAACCAACGAACGCATGTGTGCCGTGACGGCCATTCCCGACGACAAACGCGGCGAACGAATCATTGTTCTACACACCAGCTTCAATGGCCGAACTGTCGACGAAGTGCTGAAGAAGCTAGCGGCACTCGGCGTCCCGAAAATCTACATGCCCAGCCCGCGTGATTTCTACCAGGTCGAGGAAATCCCAGTTCTTGGAAGCGGCAAACTCGACATCAAGGGCGTGAAGGAAAAGGCGTTGGAACTCGCCCGTCCGCAGCCGAGTCTTTCGTCCTCGTCGGAAAGTTGAGCCAGAGTCGTGGTTAGGGAAGTTGCTTTTCGCTCCGAGAAAAAGTAACTCTCAATTCCGACCCACAACGAACACCCCCTCCAATGAGCCAGTCCAAACCGATCCCGTGTTCCGTCGTTCTCGTGCGTCCCAAGGTCGCCGCGAACATCGGGGCCGTCGCTCGCGTCATGCGAAATTTGGGTTTGCAAAGGCTCGTGCTCGTCGCGCCCGAAGCGGACGTCGACGACCCTCGGGGGCGCCTCCTCGCGACTCACAGCCATGACATCCTCGATAAGGCAACGATTGTCGAAGACATTGACGCGGCGCTATCCGATTCGATTCTTGTGGCAGCCACTTCGGCGCGTCGGGGGGGACTCTTTCGGAAGCAAACGATCGGACCGCCCGAAGAGATCGCAAAACAACTCGTCGCGGCGGCTTTTGAAGGTCCCGTTTCGCTCGTGTTCGGTCCAGAAACGAGCGGCCTGACGAATGCCGAAGTTGCCCGGTGTCATCACCTCATCCATGTCCCAACGGACGACGCGCACCCGGCTCTGAACCTCGCCCAAGCCGTTGCAATTTGCCTCTATGAACTTCGGCGCTGTTGGCTCGAAACGCAAACGCCCGAAACCACACGCGACGACGTGGCTCCGTTCGCGTACCAAGAAGTGATGTTTGACAAGTTACGCGCGTCGCTCGAAGCCATACACTTTTTGTATGGCACGAAGGCCGATTCCCTCATGCACGCCCTGCGTCACTTGATCACGCGCGCGAGCCCGAGTCATATGGAGGTCGATGTGTTGATGGGACTCGCGAAGCAAATCCAATGGTTCTGCGACAACCACAAGGAGAAACAGCGTTGACCGAACCGTCGTTCATCCCCTATCGACCGCAACGACTCGACGAATCGGAGATGCTTCGTCGAGCCGCGGCGTTTTACGAACTCATGGACGGACGGCGTAGCGTACGGCATTTCTCGTCCGAACCGGTTCCTCGCGAGTCCATCGAGTTGGCGATTCGGACGGCGTCGACCGCACCGTCGGGAGCACATCGACAACCGTGGCGCTTTGTTGCGATCGATGATCCGGGCACCAAACAGCAAATCCGCGTCGCCGCCGAGGAAGAAGAACGCCTCTCCTACGAAGGCCGTATGCCGCCCGAATGGTTGGCGGCTTTGGCACCGCTTGGCACGGACTGGCACAAGCCATATCTCGAAATCGTTCCGTGGATCGTCGTTGTTTTCGAAGAGCAACACGGGCTCACCGATGACGGAAAAGTCCGCAAGAATTACTACGTCAAGGAGAGCGTTGGGATCGCGTGCGGATTGTTCATCGCGGCACTGCACAACATGGGACTCGTGACGCTGACGCACACTCCGAGCCCTATGGGATTCCTCTCGAAGATCCTCCAACGACCGGAAAACGAAAAGCCATACATCTTGTTTCCGGTGGGGTATCCGGCTCCGGAGGCGAAAGTCCCCGACATCACGAGGAAGGCTCTCGATGAGGTAACTATTTGGAATCCTGGTGTTTGAAATCCTGGTGTTTGAATGAACGCACAAACGAAACTCCGCGAACATGCGCTTTCGATTTGGCAAGCTGCCGTCGACGCCGTGCGTCCGCAACCTCTCATTGGAGAGCTAATTGCCGACGAAAATGCACCGCTCATGCAAGCCCTGGAATCGGCGAGACGAATTCTTGTCGTGGGAGGCGGCAAGGCCGGCGTTGCGATGGCCAGCGCAATCGAGAAAGAACTCGCATCGTTGCTCGATCGTGTCGAAGGAGTCGTGAACGTCCCCGGCAACGAACAAGGCTTGCCAGAGCTGGAAAAAATTCGCCTCCTCGTTGCCCGGCCTGCGGGAACGAATCAACCGACCGCCGAAGGCGTCGGAGGGACAAGGCAGATTCTCGAACTCGTCGGAAACGCCGATCCGGAAGATGTCGTGTTATGTTTAATTTCGGGTGGTGGTTCGGCATTGTTGCCCGCGCCGTTCGAGGGAATCACGTTGGAAGACAAGCAGCGAGTGACCAAACTCCTACACAAATGTGGCGCGACGATCAACGAGATGAATTGCGTTCGAAAACATTTGAGCGCGATCAAGGGAGGTCGGCTCGCTCAGCGGTTTACTGGACGCGAGTTGTTTAGTCTCATCATTTCGGACGTGATTGGTGATCCGCTCGACGTAATAGCTTCTGGGCCAACTGCACCCGATCCGACGACGTTCGAAGAGGCGAAAGCAGTCCTCACCAAATTCCAACTTTGGGACGAGATACCCGAGTCGGTCCGAAGCGTTTTGGAAAAGGGAATAGCCGGACAGATTCCCGAGACGGCAAAGCAAATTCCCGACAACGTCTCTAATTATGTCCTCGGGAACAATGGCAAGGCGTTGTCAGCGGCCGAGAATGTGGCCGAAAACCTCGGATACAAAGTCCTCAACCTCGGTTCTTTCATCGAAGGCGAGACGCGAGAAGTTGCGATTGCGTTTGCCGGAATCGTGCGGAGCATTCAAACCGAAGGTATCCCGAACAAGGCGCCTGTTTGTTTGCTCAGTGGTGGCGAAACGACTGTGACACTCGGCGAGGGACACGGACTTGGTGGGCGAAACCAGGAGTTCGTCCTCGCCATGCTGAATCATCTGC
Organism: uncultured Alcaligenaceae bacterium; assembly: GCA_964474955.1. Taxonomy (GTDB): domain Bacteria; phylum Planctomycetota; class Planctomycetia; order Gemmatales; family Gemmataceae; genus CAYRFQ01. The sequence continues at coordinate 3,091 of CAYYUU010000592.1, forward strand.
CGGCCGAGGATTTGAAGAACATCGTTTTGTTAAGCGGTGGAACCGACGGCGAAGATGGCCCGTGCGACGCTGCCGGAGCGATGGGCGACGAACAAACCAGAAGGCGGGCCGCGGAATTGGGGCTCTCGGTCGTGGATTATTTGGACCGACACGACGCCTATCATTTCTTCGAGCAGACAGGCGATCTCATCAAGACTGGATTGACTCACACAAACGTGATGGACGTTCGTGTGATCTTGGTGGATGGTTGATGGTCTGGCTCGGAGGTACACGCGGCGGGCCGACGGGTAAATCAGAGGCGTAGTTGTGGTTATGTTTTGGAGTATCGTCTTTCGCTCCGCGAAAGAACGTCTTTGGGGTAGTTTTTCGAATCAGAGGCGGGAAAAGCGCACACAAAAACCACAAAAATCCCCAACATCGGATTTTTGTGGTTTTTGTGTACCTAATTTCCGGTCCCAGTCTCGAATTTGGGAGTTCGCCAGAGCCATTGGTTTGGAACTTCTGAGAGTAGCTTGGGCTCGGGGTTGGACCGAAAAACACAAACAGCGATCCGGCCTTTGGGAAATTGAAAAGCCCCAACTCAATGTGACCAACCAAAAAGAGACGCGCTCCATGTATTTCGTATTCCCAGAGAAAGAACGCATCTCTTTGGCGTCCTTTCGCGGGGAATGCGAAATTTATTGCTGTCCGGCTTCTTGAGGGCTTTGAAAAACCGGACAGACATTGATTTCCCGTTCCGAGCGAAAGACGACACTCCCCAAAGGCGACACTTCTTAATCCAACCGCCCCCACGCAGACTGCGACAAACAACGAACGGACAACTATCAATCGTGCGTTCCCTCGTGTCTAAAAAATTCCAAGCCAGGAAAGCCCTTCTTGGACCTTTTGCCAGGAGGCCTGGATGAGGAAGAACGTTAACACTCCTGACGCGACTGTCAGGACCGTTCCGACGATGACGACGATCCCGTCGCGGGCCGTAATCCCCAACGCCAACACTACGAGTACGAACGACGGCGGGGCGGCTCCCAACGGAACGAACGCGAGCGGGTACATCGTCACGGCCAGACCAATGCACAGGATCGCGATGACCTGGGTGAATGGCGAATCGGTCAAGAACGTGAGCCGTTGGTCGAAGAGCCAGTCGATGGGCTTAAACCAGGGCTTGCTTCTTTTCGCGAGTTTTTGCAACGTCTCGTGCGACAGCGATCGATTCTTGATAAACCCCGGGAGCCAAATCGACTTCTGATTGAACAACATGCCGACCGAGACCATGATGATGATCGTCGCGGTGACCATCGACATGCCCGGAATTCCGCCCGTCAATGGAAACAGTGCGAGGAACGCGGGAAGCAATAACAGCGGCCCGCGAGCACGATTTCCAAATGCCTCCAGGACTTGTTGCACGGAGGTCTGCTCTCCATCGGAATCTTTCGAAGCTTCCACCAATTTTTCGAGAACTCCCTGAAGATTCTCCGGCCCGTTGTCCTTTCCCTTCGATGAGTCTTCGGTTTCGGTCTTGTTGGATTGTTCCTTCTTTTCTTCGGGTTCGGTCCGAGTCGTCGTTCCGCTCATCATCGTCCTCCATCAACTATTGGAAATCACGAATGCCGATTCCCGAATTGGTTGTGGTTCCGGGATGGCGAAATTCGTTGTGCGGGATCATGAGTTTGAATATGGCGGTTGACGGATCCGCTGAAAACTAGCCCCATTCAATTACGCAATCCCCAAGGCGAAATCCAGAGAGCAATGATCGTACCAAACGCCACCACCTTACTCGTACGTGAATGAGAATCCGGAAAATCCTGGCTTCCGTAAATGAAACACGAGTAAGATCGGCGCTGGGATTGCTCATCTCAGGCGTTCGTCGCGCAAACGAGTGCGCAACCATCGGTTTCGTCTCGCGCACCGGATCGCTCTGACGGTGTTGAGTGCGCTCCGATTCGGTTCCTTTTTTCGTTGGCACAGGGGTTGCTCGAAGGTCTTGATCGCGTGCGCCCATGACGCAATGGGAACCTCAACATGCCAAATCAGGCCCGAAACGGACCGAAGTTGTCCGGTCCGTCCGAGTCAGGGCCGTTGATGGTTCTTCGCAACAAAACAACCACGCAACGGAGAAGAACTATGAAACAGCGAGAACAATCTGAATTGCAACAGTCGTTGGCCGATCTTGAGAAGTTCCTCGAAACGCCCGTGGTTCCGGGAGAATTAGAGCTGTGGTTGACTTCCGTCGAGGAGGCGGCCAACCATGCCAATGAAAAGGTGCTGGAAGAGATCCACACGATCCACCCACAGGAATTCCAAAACATGGGGCAACTCGATCCGGAGATGCTCCAACGCATCGAGCAGTTGA
>CAYYUU010000593.1:0-5424 GCA_964474955.1 uncultured Alcaligenaceae bacterium
GTGCACGGTCACCTTGTGATACAGAGCATCCGCCGGTCCCGAGACCAAATCAATAACTTGTTGGAACTTACCCCGAATCTTGGGATTTCCCGTCTCTCCTCCCACGTCGATCAACTTCCCTGCGAGCGGCGCGTTCGCTTCGGCTTCGAACAAAGCCAACCCCAGGTATCGCCCTCGTTCGATGGGCAGCGCACTAACTCGAACGCCTTTGGGCAACCCAGAAAATGTGGGCACCACCTCACCACGGATCCCAGTTCGGTTCGCACCGAGGAACGTCGCGATCCTACCGCCGCGAGGAATGATGATCGTTTGCCGATCTTGAGATCGCCGAGTCATTCGCGGCAAGAAGATGTTCAGTCTCGGTTTAAACTGGGTCACCTCGATTCGATAAGAATATTCGGGACCACCTTCGCCTCGCAGGTCTCGGATGCACAGATAGTACTCGCCAGTTTGTGGAGGCTCGAAGCGGATCTCGCTGTCCCGGCTGATGCCGTCGTCGTTTCGGATCAGGAGTTGTTTGTTCGAGTCATAGAGAGCCAAAACCGAATCGACCGGAGTTCGCAGTCGAGCAGCGTACACCTGGATATCGAGTTCGATGCCTTTCTTGGCCCGGAAACGAAACCAATCGACATCCTTTGGTTTCTGGAGAATTCCATTCACGGCAAAGGGAGCTTGCAGCTTGACCACATTGGCCTGTGCAAGTTGGTCGTTTGCCTCGGTCTCCGTGAGGTCCTCAAAGTCGCACAATCGAAACGGATGGCAAGACGGAGCGTTGACATTGTTTTCTTGAGGCAGCAAGCCTTGGTTGGCTTCGATTTCCTTCGGGTTTACCTGCTGCGTCTTCGGTCCTTTGGCATCTCCGATCCATCGAACGGATGTCAACTTGTTGCGAGGACCACCGAGAGGGAAGATAGCCTTGGGACGGGGAAACGAACCGATGTGCATTCGGTATCGGCTTTCGTCGCTACCACCGCCGACTGTTTCTTGAATGGCGACGTAGTAGGCCCCTGTTTTTGGAACACGGATTGTGACGAAGGGATCTTGTCTGTGCAGGTTCGTGTCGTCGCACGATGCGATTTGGTTGCCCGCCCCATCCAAGATCATGATCTTGGCATCAAACAGGGTGGCCCCCAACCGAATGCCTTCGACTTCGACCGACAGCCTTTCTCCTTTTTTGGCTTGGACTTTATAGAAGTCGACGTCCCCTTCTTCGATTCGTCCTGTGGCTGTTGTGTTCAAGTCGACCGGGATGGCGTGATCTCGGTCGTTATTGGGTTCTTTCTCCGGAACCGACGCAAGGTCTCCGATGGCAATCGTGCGAAGCTGGGAAAGACCTGTGGCAGTGTGCAACCGAAATGGATGCTGGCCAAGAGATGTGGTTTTCGGCACTTCCAAACGCAGACGGATCGTGGATTCGTCGATGACTTTGATATCCTTGGCCTTGATGCCCGGAGTGTAGAACAGAGCCCCGACGGTGTCTGTGAGATTATACCCAGAGACCGTGATTTCAAACGTGGTCCCTCGCCGACCGCCGGGCGGAACGATCGAGGTGATTTCTGGTGAAACCGCAAACGCAGTGACCGGAAGGAGCAATAGAAAAGTCAGCGCCAAGAACCGAGATGTCGGGAGAACTTTCATGGTGGGCAACATGAGCTTTCCTGGGAAGTTACATTTCGAAGTTGTTCCAACGCGTCGTGATGTTCGATGGAGATTGAGTGGCAAGCTGGCGTATGTTTCCCGCGTACGCCTCAAGCAGGGATCAAACCAATCCATCTGCATCGAACATCGAGCGAATTCGCTCTCAACGGAGCATCTTTTTAGGCCAGGATATCACGGACAACTTGACCTTGGCGAACGATCGGAATGGGCCGGTTACCAGGTGCTTGGAGTTCGTGATTGGGGTTAATGCCGAGTAGGTGATAGATCGTCGCGGTCAAGTTTTCCACACTCATCGGATTTTGAGCAACTTCCGAAGCGGTCGCATCGCTGGCGCCGTAAACATGACCACGCTTCACGCCCCCACCGGCGAGTGCAATACTGAACACGCGAGGCCAGTGGTCACGACCCGCCGAAGTATTGATACGTGGGGTCCGTCCGAACTCGGTGGAAACCACAACGAGTGTATGGTCCAACAGACGCCGCGCTTGCAGATCGTTGATCAAGGCCGCGAGAGCCTGATCGAACCGCGGCATTTGATAACCGATGGCACGGTAGTGGAATGTATGCGAATCCCAACGCCCGTAGCTCATCGAAACGAACCGCACTCCCGCTTCGATCAAACGTCGACAGAGCAGCATGCGAGCACCCGCACGATTGAGCCCGTACCGCTGGCGAGTTTCGGTGCTTTCGGCCCGGATGTTGAACGCCTCGCGTGCTTGTCTGGAACTGAGCATCGCGTAGGCCCGTTGGTAGAACGAATCCATGGCGTCGAGCGAATCCGATTGTTCGCGGGAACGGAAGTGGTCGTCGACCGCTGAGAGCATCCGGCGGCGTCGGGAGAATCGGGCTTGGTCGGTGTTGGTCGGAAGCGCGAGATCACGAACTCGAAATCCCGGACGACCTGGATCGGCGCCGAGAGCAAATGGTCCGTAGGAAGTGCTGAGGAAGCCACTTCCGGCATACAAACTCGTTTGGTTGGGTAGGCAAATATAAGGCGGCAGATTGTTGCGGGCGCCGAGTTGCTGCGAGACGACACTACCCATGCTCGGATAGACCAACGCCGGGCTCGGACGATAGCCAGTGAACATGTTGTGTTCGCCGCGGGTATGTTCGGCTTCGGTGTGGGTCATCGTGCGGATGACGGTGAGCTTGTCGGCCACTTGAGCCGTGCGGCTGAGATGTTCGCTGAAGCGTACTCCGTTGATCCGCGTTGCGACTGTGCCGAGTTCTCCGCGATACTCAGGTGGGGCCTGTGGCTTGGGATCGAACGAATCCTGGTGAGCAAAGCCACCTTTGAGAAAGATGTGTATCAACGAACGAGCTTTCGCAACAGGATTTCTCGTCGTTTCGCTCGCCTGGGCTTCGAGCCGGAGGAAATCACCGAGAGTTAACCCGAGACCACCGACCAACCCCACATACATGAAGTCGCGGCGCCCCAACTGAATCGGGGAACCCTCGGTGTTGTCCATTGGAGAGACGTTTCTGTCGTGCGTTCCTTCTGATCGGATGGGCATCATCTACTCCCGCCTGAGGGCGAAATACAAGCAAGTTTAGTAGTAAGGTCTCGATTCGTTCAGGGGCATGTTCGACGAATGTCGGCTGCTTCTATTGTTACTTCACGGACGTATGTTGATCCTGACGAAACACGAACTTACCGGAACTGAACCACCAATTTCGGCCTCGCTCCGGTATCTTTACTTTCACTCGAGTGGAAGTCCCAACCGTTCCCACCCATATTCATAAACACCCAACCGTAGTTGGGTTGTCCATTGACCCAGAATTGCACAGTGTCGGTAACATCAAACTCCACGCTTTGTTGGTCGGCGAGGAGTTTCCCAAATGTGAATCCGTCCTTGTTTCGGGATGCTTCCAAACCATTGGCCGCGACGCCGGAAACCATGTTGTTCCAGGTGGCCGATTTTTTCCACGGGACCAACATGCGGTGAACATTAACTGTATTGCCAGGGTCAAAGGCACGCACGACCAACTTGGCCGAGAGAATGGTGGAACGTGGTGGAATTTGGGCAAGTCCTTTCCCGATGATTCTATCGAAACGCATCAGAACCTGGCTTTCTCCTCCGCTGTTGTTTCCATCGACGGTAACTGTTCCGGAGTCAAAAAGTGGCTTGTTCGGAGCAACTTCCCACAGTTCCGTGTCGAGGGTTTTCTTGTACCCGCGGACGCCTTGTTGGAAGGTCAAGGTCCGCGTGCCTTTGGTCGTTGGACGTTGCTCTTGGGCTTCAGCGCCGCAAGTCACACTGAGCAGCACACCTAAACAAACCATAATAACGAGGCCCTTGGTTCGCTGGTCGCTTCTCAAATCGACGCGAAGAGGGTGAGTTGAGGTTGAAGCCTCGTTCGGGCATAGTAAAGAACTCAGGAACCGTTCGTTCATCGAATCCTCATCTCAAAGAAGCTATTGGTAGTTTTCCTCGATTATGGCCGACCTCCCCGCGTCCCGGTGAACACAACTGGAAGCGCCGGGAAAGTAGCGGGCGTACGGAGGCATTCGAAAGTAAAATTTTACACAAGATATACTATATGGAGGTGGGCCGAGGGAGCCAAGAAAACAAATCCGATCGATGTGAGTTGTTCCTGCAGAGAATCGGCTTTTACTCCGAGGTTCCGAACCAAGAAGGTTAGCGAAAACATGCATCAGGCGCACTCCAGACTTATGTTTGATGCAGTTCGGGTTCTTTCTTGCGGGGTACATCAGACCTTGATCGAAAGGCCAGGCCCGTCGCAAAACTATCAGTGTAGGCTCCGATTCCCGCAGGGGGGCAGTTCGCGCACCTCCAATAGTCACGTCTTCCCCATTTCCCATTTTGCGAAACCAGTTCCGCTTCACCACAGCGTCTGCCTTCCCCCAGCCAAAGCTCTCATCTCTTATATAGACTCATTACAATCATTTCAATCCTCTATATTAATGTAGGTTTGCTAATGAGATTGTCCGATGTAACACGTGTTTCTACTACAAAAGATAATAAAACCGAATGAATTCCTGGCTTCCTATTCGTTTCAAATTGTCGCACCTTCTCAATGCTGCTAACTTCGGAAATTAATCAAGGTTTAATTTCGATGGATTGGCGCGTTTAGTTTTCCAGGAATTTTCAGTTTCTTTCGCCGTTTATTTGCAAAGGTAGATCTTATGAATCGTCAATCGAGATTTCGCCCGAGTGTTCAGATGCTCGAAGCACGTGATTGTCCGGCATTGAACTATTTTTTCAGTCCAACTGGGTTGTCCATCATGGGGACTCCCGATAACGCTAATGGTGGTCTCACGGTCAATGTTACGGCGCCGAATTTGATTACAATTATGGATGGGGCTGCGACGCCTCTCATGAATATTCCCTTTGGTGGTAATTTAAGGATTACGACGTCGGGAGCTGACGACATTGTCAACATTGTCCTGGGTGCCGGTGCTGGTATATCTGGGAACTTGGATGTGAATACAAACGGTGGCGTCGACAACGTCATGGTAACGGGTAGTGGTGGGAATACAATTGGCGGCAACGTCAATTATACCGGCGTCAATACTACGGGGGCAGCGTTCACGAACGTGATCATCGGCGGCTCCTTGACGATGAATAGCGCGACCGAAAATTTCGACCAAACGGCAGTCTTCACGGCCACGACTATCGGTGGCAACTTCACTTACCTCGGTGGGAATAACCCCCTCAGCGAAAACATTACGTTTAGCACAACGACCATCGGCGGGAATGCTTATGTGAACATGGCTGGTGGGGTGAACGCCTTCCTTTTGAC
>CAYYUU010000594.1:0-5417 GCA_964474955.1 uncultured Alcaligenaceae bacterium
GCTCAACTTCCCGGATAGCCCCAGGGAGCCATCGAAATCCAAATGCTCTATGGGATGGCCGACGAATTCAAACACGCGTTGGTGTCGCTCGGCCAGCGAGTCCGCGTCTACACTCCGTATGGTGAACTGTTGCCAGGCATGGCCTATCTCGTTCGTCGCTTGTTAGAAAACACAGCCAATGACTCATTCTTGCGGGCCAGCAAAACCGAGCACGTGCCCGAGGAGATACTGTTGATGAACCCCGCCGAAAAAGCAAAGTCGCACGCGGAAAACGGCGTGATGTCGAACGGCAAACTTGCAGCCGCCGAGAGTGCCGACGGCTTCCGGAACGAACCGGTGAGCGACTTCGACCGAGATGCGAGCAAACGCGAGGCGATGCAACGCGCCTTGTCGGACGTCAAGTCGCAATTCGGCAAGACGTATCCGGTCGTGATCAATGGCGAAACCATTCAGACGGAACAGACCATCGATTCGGTCAACCCTTCGAACTTTCAAGAAGTGGTCGGTCGGTGCGGAAGTGCGACGGCGTGGATGGCCGAACAAGCCGTGGCTGCCGCGGCAAACGCGTTTCCGGCTTGGCGAGATACCGACCCCGACGAGCGTGCGAACTATATGAACCGTGCCGCCGAAGTCATGCGGAAACGCCGCTTCGAGTTGGCCGCGTGGGAAACTTACGAGTGCGGCAAACAGTGGCGCGAAGCCGACGCGGATGTTTGCGAGGCGATCGATTTTTGTGATTACTATGCCCTCGAAATGCGGCGGCTCGCGAAAGGCTCACATGTTGATCTGCCCGGCGAGGAAAACGAATCGTATTACGAACCGCGTGGTGTCGTGTCGGTCATTGCCCCCTGGAACTTTCCGCTCGCGATCTTGACGGGCATGACTGCGGCGGCTCTCGTGACGGGCAACACGGTCCTGATGAAGCCCGCCGAGCAATCCTCCGTGATCGGTGCGAAGCTCATGGAGATCATGCAAGAAATCGGACTCCCGCCGGGAGTTTTGACTTTCTTGCCAGGTGTCGGCGAAGAAGTTGGCCCGGCCATCGTGAACCATCCCGACGTTGCGATGATTGCGTTCACGGGTTCGCGAAACGTGGGTCTGCTCATCAACAAACAGGCGGCGGATCAAACTCCCGAACAAGACCACGTCAAGCGCGTACTCGCCGAGATGGGCGGCAAGAATGCGATCATCGTTGACGACGACGCCGATTTGGACGAAGCCGTTGCGGGTGTCGTCAAGAGTGCGTTTGGATATCAGGGACAAAAGTGTTCGGCGTGTTCGCGAGCGATCGTTCTGGAAAATTTGCACGATACATTTGTCAAACGACTCGTCGAAGCAACGGCGAGCTTGAAGATCGCACCAGCCGACGAGCCGAGTTGTAAGGTCGGTCCGGTGATCGACGAGGAAGCCAAGAACCGCATCCTCGGTTACATCGAGAAGGGCAAGGAAGAAGCCGACTTGATGCACGCCGGAGACGTCGGCGAACTCGCGAATCAAGGTTATTTCGTCGGGCCACATATATTCGCGAACGTGGATAGAAATGCTGTGATTGCCCAGGAAGAAATCTTCGGCCCCGTCCTCGCGGTCATCAAGGCCAAGGACCTCGACGATGCCCTCGACATCGCCAACGATACCGACTATGCGTTGACGGGCGGTTTCTACTCGCGAAGCCCCGCGAACATCAAACGCGTCAAACGACAATTCCGCGTCGGGAACTTGTATATCAATCGGCCTTGTACGGGAGCCCTCGTTTGGCGACAACCGTTTGGCGGATTCAAACTCTCGGGGATCGGTTCGAAGACCGGCGGGCCGGAGTACTTACAACAGTTCATGGTTCCGCGAACGATTACCGAAAATACGATGCGGCGTGGATTCGCGCCGGAGGTGGATTAGTGGATTGGTCGAAGGAGCCGTTATGAGTTGGGGTCGTCCTTTGCTCCCGCTTCTCGCAGTATCTCCAAGACTTGTTCAACCTCATCGGGCGAAGCACACTCATCAGCGAGAGCGGCATAATCCAACACCGAGTCACCGCCGTCATCTTCGGCATTCGGATCGGCACCGGCTTCCAAGAGCAATCGACACATCTCGGGATGTCCAGCCACCGCGGCCCAGTGCAGCGGAGTCGCATCAAAATCATCGACCACATCAACAGCCGTCGTCAGCATTTCTTTCTTGGCCCATTCCAAATCATCCTTTCTCGCGGCTCGATGCAAGTCCGTGGCTCCGGGCGAATCGGCCAACAGATAGAAATCGTCCTTGCCATTCAACTCCTGGATTTCTTCGACCCAAGGATATGTATGGACCTCGTCCATCTCACACCGAGCAAGGTGCATCAATAACTCGACGAGTTCTTCGACCGGCATTCCGTCGAGATAGAGTTCGGGCTCGTCAAGTTCCGGGTGCCAAAGGGTAACGAGTCCATCGACGATGACGCCAATGATCCAACCCTCTTGGTTTTCCACAGATATAGAACTGTGGCCATAATCGGGGCGTGCGAATTCTTCGCGGCAGAGACTCTCGACAAGGTCGCTGATTTCTGATTTGAATTGCGAAGGATCGGTGATCCGGGTTTGTCCGCCGTAACGATAAGAGAGTTTGATGTGCATGAGTTGCTTCTCGCTTTGCGAAAAGTGCTTTGTCTTCTACGACTTTTCGCCCGCAGGCGAAGCCTGCAAAGCAAAGTGCCTGCACCCGAGAAAAGCGACTTTCAAAGAGAGCAACTACTCGTCGGCATGAACCTCACGGATATGATCCGCCACTTTTTCTTCGGCGATGTGCCAGCCGCAGTCGTCGCACGTCGGGGCCTTCTCGTAACAGTTATCACAGTAGAAAGGACCGCCGTCGAAGAATTGTTCGAGGCGAGAATGGGCCTCCGCCGAGAGAGTTCCGGAGTCTTTGGGAAGGGTAAGCGTATCGCCGCAACTGTCGCAATCGCGAGAACGCATCTCGGGCAACAGCGCCGCGTAATGGTCATGAACGCCACGACTCACAACGCCCGCACCGTTGCACAGCGGACAAGTTTGTTTGAGTTGCGCTTCGATGGCCTTGCGAATGAACGCACATTTGTTGGGGAGGCTGTCCAAGAAGTTGGCGAGTTCTTCTTCAACTTTGAACGCCACGACTTTCGTTTTCTTTTCCGGCATGGATTTATTCGATTTCCGGGCCATGAACAACCTCGGTGATGGAGCGGGATGGAGCTTCTGTCAATAATATTCTCTTATCTTACCGCTTCGGATGCCAGGGTGCCAGGCAGGTTGTCTGCGGGCTTTCCACCCCCGAAATTCGCCAAACGGTGGCAGGTCGTCGTACAATGTCCGAAGACCTTCTCGGAACGAGACGTAAGGCGGGTTCGAAAACTCCTCTTTCCAGAATCTTCCAGTTAGGAGCATGAAACATGAAGCGGCCCTTCTTGACAATCGGCTGCGCGCTGATCGGGATTGGCTTGGTCGTGGCAAAAACCGAAGCCCAAGCCCAGCCCAAAGAACAACCCAAGCCATACGCCAAACTCCTTCGATTAACACCCGTCAAGATCGATCCGAAGGACAGTAAACTCAAAAAGCTCCAGAAGCAGCGTTTCAACGAAGCTATCGGCGGAATGAGAAAGGCATTCGCTCGCTTCGAGAAAGGTTTTGGGCTACTTTCCGAGATGCACAAACTGACTCGGCGAGTTTTAGTCGCAGGACTCGACCTGTATGACGACGACCCCAAAAAGAAAATGGAGCTGTTGAAGCAAAACCTCGATTGGTTGAAATTTCTGGAGAAAGTTCAAGAACGGGAGGTGCGAAAAGGTAAGGCGGCACCTTCGTCGCTCCACGACTTCCGATATAGGCGTCTGAGTGGAGAAATCACTCTGGAGAAGCTCAAACGAAAGCTTGCCAAAGACAAGGCCAAATAAATCACCGCTTCGCCTCCCGCACAACGACCCAATACGGATACGTTGGTCCACCGCGGTCATTGGCTTCGATGATCGAGATGTGATACGTCCCAGTCTTCGGGACGGTCAAAACAATCTTCGAGTCCGTGGTCTCCTTATTCGCGTCGTCGTTGAAGGCGACCTGTTGGCCGCGCGAATCGTAAACGGTGATCATCGAATCGATGACCGAACCGTGTCGTCGACCGAACACTTCGATTTCCACACGTTGACCTTTTTTGCCCTCGAACGAATACACGTCGACGTCTCGTTGATTGTTGATTTCTGCCCGGATGATTTGGGGAACCGAGATCTTTTGGCCAGAGTCGAATCCGTCGTTCCGCTCCTTTTCCTTCACGAGAGGCAGGCCGTTCGGAAGGAGTAACGGATGCGCCTTGGATTTCCCATCGGGCGTGACCACGACAAACTTAAGTGCTAAGCCCTTGACGTTCTTGGGGATTTCGAGTTCGACGACGACTTGTGTATCGCCGGCTTGTTTGGGGTTGTTGTCACGGACTTGGGCCTTGCCTTTCGAGACGATCTTGAGTTTCCCTTCTGCGTCGGTGAACTTCACCTCCTTCGCTTTGTCGAGCCCGAGCCCGCGGATGGTGAATTTTTCTTTCGTCCCGGGGAGGGCTCCAATGGGCACGATCATGGTGATCCTGGGAGGTTCTTTTTTCTTCGGCTTTTTCTGTTGGGCATGAGTTGAGGTCGCGCACAACAGCAGGACAATTATCGGGAAGGTAATTGAGAAGCGTGTCATGGTGGGATTGTTGGGTTGGAAGGCCGGAAATTCGGGTCGCGTCTGGAAAGGTAACTTTCCAAAAGATAACGAAAAAGGCGTGGTTCGAACCACGCCTTTGATTATCCAGAGAATGGTGCCGCTTCGCACCCCGAAACCAGCATCCCTTTCTACATCAACCCCAGGTCGAACGTTTTGGAGATCGTTCGCCAGGCCCACCACGCCACACTTCGATACTCGCAGTGAATTTTCACCTGGGCCATCGTACCGGGGACGATCGCGCTATCGGGATTCTGGATCGTGATCGGGACAAGGTAGACTTGGACTTGTGGAATGATTTCCTCGCCCGTCGACGTCGGCTTGACGGCCAGCGGTCCTCCTCCCTTGGTCGAGAGCGCCAGGGGGATCGTCTTGGCAGCCGCCTTGGGCAATTCGTCGACGTTGACCTTTCCTTTCCAGGTGTTCGCCCCGCGACCGTGCACCCGGATCGTAACGCCCAACTCGCGATCGGCGTCCTTCGCGCTCTTCAGGTTTTCTTGAAGGAGTTGGTAATCGTCGGGCGTGACTGGCAACAACACTTCCAAAGCCGACGGGTCGCCGATTTTGCAGATCGGCGGGGATTTTTCTCGCTCCCACATCTTGCCGAATTCTTCCTTCTTGGGCAGGCCGATGATGATTCCACTCTTCGGGGCCGTCAACTTGAGTTGGCGACGATGCCAGTCGAGGCTCCGCATTTCGACTTTGGCTTTTCCGAATTCTTTGGCG
>CAYYUU010000595.1:0-5406 GCA_964474955.1 uncultured Alcaligenaceae bacterium
CTCCGACGAGGACGTTTGGCAATTCCAGCAAGCCGCCTGAGACCAATCCGAAGAGCGCCAAAAACGCTGCAAGCGAGGGCCCTTGGACGCCGGCGGGGAACACGATCCGGGCCGATTCCAAAATCCAGAGAACCTCGCAACAGTTGGGTGTGTCCTTCAAAAGACCGAATATCGTTACCCCAAGACGAAATGGAGATCACGATGAGTGATCCAACAAAACGACACAGAAAACGCGGGATTTTCTCTCCACGATCCACCTTACGAATTCCTCTCCGCCAATTGTCCCTTCTGGTCGGCCTCCTTCTGCACCCCTTTACCACGATTTGCTCCATTTACTAATTCGGTTCGGAACCCTTGTGACATCTCCGACTGGCTTTGGATCGAGAGTCCCGTAAAACTAACGTGGACCAATCCGGAGTCCACGAATGATGTTGCGAAGGGGTAACAAGAATATGTTCGAGCGCGAACTGAAAGTGTACGCCTTGATGTTGGACTATTTAAAACGTCTCGTTGCCGACATTGACGACGGCCAAATCGCAAAGCAGCCTTCGCCGGGGATCAACACTCCACTTTGGATACTGGGGCATCTGGCGATTTCGACCGACTATGCGGCGCAAATGTTGGGAGGGAAGCCGAATTGCCCAAAAGAATGGGTCGAGCAATATGGTCCGAAATCGAAACCGATTGCCGATCAACAGCCAAGACCCACGAAAGCCGATTTGGTCGAAGCGATCGAGGCGGGACACCAACAAGTGACCGAACTCGCGAAGTCGGCGAACGCAGAATCGATGAGCCGGATGCACACTCTCGACATCGGCGTGTTGAAAGAATTTTGTCCGAAGGTGGGGGATTTGGTCTCGCACTTGATGACGTCGCATCCGGGAATCCATGCGGGGCAATTGTCTGCCTGGCGGCGGCAAATGGGATTGGCACCGGCGTAAGACGGGGCTTTCAAGATCGCAGTTGGAAATGCGATTCGCCAAGGATCGTAGGACAGGTTTGGAACCTTTCCAAGAAAACCTGAGCAGGCTGGAAGCCTTGCTCTACGGAACAAAACGCCGCACAAACGTTTGAGGTGAACCCCATGTGCAGAGTTGTTTGTTTATCTTTAAGTGTGTTGGTTTTCGTGTGCGGTTCGGCGCAAGGTCAAGACAAGAAGCCGCAACGATTCCAACCAATGTTCTATGCCTTCCAGAATGGCGTGAGTTTTGGCTCGTTTGAGAAAGAAGCCAAGGTTCTGAAGGATCTCGGCTACGACGGGATCAGCCAAGTTTTCTCCGGGGGAAAACAGCTCAAGGCTCGGATTGCCGCCTATGACAAGGTGGGACTCAAAGTTTTGAGTATTTACCTCAACGTCAACGACAGGCCGATCGACGCGGATGTGGTCAAGCCGTTGAAAGATCGCGGCGGCATGATCGAATTGACGATCCGGAAGATGACGCCCAAGACAGTCAAGGCGGTACGACAAACGGCGGAGATGGCGGCCAAGATGAAAATTCGTGTGGCGTTGTATCCGCATCACGGGTTTGCGGTCGCAACCATGCCGCAAGCGATGGAGTTGATCGAGAAAGTCGACCATCCAAATCTGGGAGTCATGTTCAACCTCTGTCATTTCCTCCGGAATGAGAAGGCCGAGGATCTTGAGCAGGTTCTGAAGAAGGCCGGGAAGCGGTTGTTTGCCGTGAGCACTTGCGGCGCAGATATTGACGGCAAAGGGTGGGGGCAACTGATCCAAACGTTGGATAAAGGAACGTTTCCCCAGCAGCAGCCTTTTTCGGGCTTTGAAGAAACTCAACTTCCAGGGTCCGGTGGGGTTGCAGTGTTACGGCGTTCGAGGTGACAAGAAAAAGAATTTGAGCAAGTCGATCGCGGCTTGGAAGAAGATTCTCAAGGATGTTTGAGAAGAGGGTCGGCGACAAGATGGGACGACGAAAACCAAGCGTCCGATGATGCGAGTGTTTTCAAAGTCCCTCTCCCCAAAGGAGCGAGGGACTTTGAGACAAAAATCTCGAATCAAGACAGGACGGCAGAACGTTTCGCGTTCAATGTCCAACCTCGCAAAATGAATAAGGCGTCACCGGCGACTATTGAGCGCTCTTGATGTCCGGGCGGAGTTTTTGGGCATCGCCCAGGTAGACGTGTTGGATTTCCGCCTGTGTTTTCGTTGTGTTGACGTGAAGCAGAACGCGGATGCACTTTGGCATGCTACCGGGGACGGGGATTTCGGTGGCGCACAACAGCGGCACCAAACCCATTCCCATTGTGCGAGCGGCCTCGGCGGGAAACGTGGAAGCCAGATCGGCCGTCGTCGTAAAGATGGCCGAACAAATATCGTTGTAGTCGGTGATGGCGTTGCGGTTGCAGATCTCTTCGAGCAGCTCGCGTGTCGCCGCGAGGATCTTTTCTGGATCGTCAAACTCAACGGTAATCGCACCCCGAATGCCTCGTACAATCATGGTCATTGTCCTGTTCGCTGGTTGGGAGTAGGCAGTGTCGTCAGGGATCGACTCGTCAACCGTTTTATTGACCCAACCAGGAAAAGAAAGACAGAGAGGGACTCGGGATTAGAGAATCGGGAATCGAAAGACAGATACCTGAGTGTCAGCTCCGCTGACTCGAAAACAAAAACAAAAGAAAAACAATAACACGACACTTCCTCGCAAACCGCTTTCGCCGATCGGAGATATTCAATTATGCCCCAGTTCAATCCCAAAGTCATCGAGCCGCGGTGGCAACAGTATTGGGAGGAGAACAAAACGTTCCGCACGCCCGATTTGTCGGACAAGCCCAAGTACTACATCCTCGACATGTTCCCATATCCGAGTGGGTCGGGGCTTCACGTTGGGCACCCGGAAGGATACACGGCGACGGACATTCTCGCTCGATACAAGCGGATGCGTGGTTTCAACGTCTTGCATCCGATGGGCTGGGATGCCTTCGGATTGCCCGCCGAACAATACGCCATCAGCACGGGGACGCACCCGCGGATCACGACCGAGAAGAACATCAGTAACTTCCGGCGGCAAATCAAAATGCTCGGCTTCTCCTATGACTGGGACCGTGAAGTCAACACGACCGATCCGGGATACTTCAAGTGGACGCAATGGATCTTCTTGCAGCTCTATGACACCTGGTACGACGTCGAAGCGAAGAAGGGACGCCCCTTTTCCGCATTGCCGATCCCGGAGGATGTCAAAAAGAAGGGCGAGGCGGCGGTCCGCGAATATCGCGATAGCAAACGTTTGGCCTACATTGCCGAAGTCCCGGTCAACTGGTGTGAAGAGCTGGGGACCGTGTTGGCCAACGAGGAGGTGATCGATGGGAAATCCGAACGCGGCGGACATCCAGTCGTGCGGATGCCGTTGCTCCAGTGGATGTTGCGAATAACGGAGTACGCGGAACGGTTGCTCGACGACTTGGAGTTGGTCGATTGGCCGGAGCCGATCAAGTTGATGCAACGGAACTGGATTGGCCGAAGTGAAGGTGCCGAGGTCGATTTCAAGTTGGCCGAGGGCGACCAGGTCATCCAGGTCTTCACGACTCGGCCCGATACGTTGTTCGGCGCGACGTATATGGTGTTGGCTCCGGAGCACGCACTCGTGGAAGAGATTACAACGGAGGCCCAGAAGGCTGCCGTCAGAGAGTATCAAGAGCAAGCTTCGCGCAAGAGTGATCTCGAACGCACCGAGTTGGCCAAGACCAAGACGGGTGTGTTCACCGGTGCGTATGCCATCAATCCCGTCAACGAAGAAAAAGTTCCGATTTGGATTGCCGACTATGTGTTGGCGACCTACGGGACCGGTGCGATCATGGCGGTTCCCGCTCACGACGAGCGAGACTTCGAGTTCGCCAAGACGTTCGAATTGCCGATCACGACCGTCGTGAAACCAACCGACAAATGGTTGAAGGAAACCGGGAGCACGATCAACGATTTGAAGGAAGCATACACCGAACCGGGCAAGGCAATCAACTCGGGTGAGTTCGATGGTTTGCCGACTGCCGAATTCAAGACGAAGATCACCGAGTGGTTGGAGGAGAAGGCGATAGGAAAACGCCGGATCAACTATAAGTTGCGAGACTGGCTCTTTAGTCGGCAGCGGTATTGGGGCGAACCGTTCCCCGTTATCCATGAGGTCGATAAAGAAGGGAAGCCAACCGGAGCGATCGAACCTTTGTCGTTGGATGCGTTGCCTTTGATGCTCCCAGAAGTCGAGGACTACAAACCATCGGGCAAGCCTGAGCCGTTGTTGGGCAAGGCGACCGAATGGTGTCAGGTCACAATCAACGGCAAGAAATATCTTCGCGAGACGAACACCATGCCGCAATGGGCCGGCTCGTGTTGGTATTATTTGCGGTACATCGACCCGACGAACGAGAAAGTCTTCTGCGATCCGGAGAAGGAAAAATATTGGATGCCAGTGGACTTGTACGTTGGCGGTGCGGAGCACGCTGTCTTGCACTTGTTGTATGCGAGGTTCTGGCACAAGGTGTTGTTTGACCGCGAGCACGTTCACACGGCCGAGCCGTTCCAACGGTTGGTGAATCAGGGGATGATTCTCGGTGTGTCGCAATATGCGAAACGAGCGCCGAGCGGCGACTTGGTCTCCTACGATTCTGTTCCGGAAGACGACGAATCATATTCCGACTGAATTGTGGGGACTGACGAAGTCGAAGAACGAGATGGGGCGTTCTACATCAAGGGGACCGACATCAAGACAAAGCCAGTTGTTGAGAAGATGTCCAAAGCCTTGAAAAACGTTGTCAATCCCGATGATGTCGTCGACCAATACGGTGCGGACAGCTTGCGACTCTACGAGATGTTCATGGGTCCGCTCGAAGCGACGAAACCCTGGAGCATGAGCGGTGTTGAGGGAGTGTATCGGTTCTTGAATCGTGTTTGGCGATTGGTGGTCGATGACCGCGACGAAGAGACGACGATGTCCGAAGCGGTTCAAGACGTTGAGCCTTCGAAAGACACCGTGCGCAAGATGCACCAGACGATCAAGAAGGTGACGGGTGATCTCGACGGAATGCGTTTCAATACTGCGATTTCGGCGATGATGGAATTCTCGAATCATCTCGGGAAGGAAAAGGTTCATTCCAAGTCAGTGTTGGAAACGTTTACGTTGTTGCTCGCGCCGTTTGCTCCGCACTTGGGCGAAGAACTCTGGAACGTTTTGGGGCACGAAGAAACCCTGGCCTATGAAAAATGGCCGGAGTTTGACGAGGAATTGACCAAGGAAGACGAAATCGAAATTCCTGTCCAGATCAACGGCAAATTGCGAGGTAAACTTCATGTGTCGCCGGACATCGACAAGCAGACCCTTGAAGATACGGCGATGACCGACGAAATAGTGATGGCTTTGATCGAAGGGAAGCAGATCAAGAAAGTCATCGTTGTGCCCA
>CAYYUU010000596.1:0-5395 GCA_964474955.1 uncultured Alcaligenaceae bacterium
GCGAGGGACTTTGAAAAAGAAACCGTACCCAAACCAAGCGTGAACCGCTCTAACATCCTTCTTTCGCTCCGATACGTCCTAGAATGAAAGGCCATCACCCTCAAGCAAGAGCAATCGACATGCGACGTTCTCTTCTCCTATTCCTCGTATGGTTGGTGATTTCCTCGCGTGCATTCGCCGATGGCGACCACAAAGATGCATTTGGTGATCCGTTACCCAAGGGAGCAGTAGCCAGACTCGGGAGCATCCGATTTCGCCACGAAGGAGCCGTCAACGACGTGGCCTTTGCTCCGGACGGAAAGTCGATCTTCTCCGGGAGTGCGGATCGCACAATCCGCCAGTGGGATTTGAAAACCGGAAAAGCAATTCGGCAGTTTCGGCCTACCCTCAAACACAATCCTTCCGATGGCGTCCGAAAGATCGCGATTTCTCCGGACGGAAAAACGCTCTACGCGGCAACCGGAATTATCACCGGCAAAGATCGCAGCCTTTGGGCGTGGGATTTGAAAACAGGAAAACTGCTCTACGCCAAGGCCAACGGACACCGGGCCAGCGGGCTTTTGGTGGCTCATCCTGATGGGAAACGGTTGATATCATGCGGTAGCGGCGATGTTTGCTCGTGGGATGCGGCAACGGGAAAACTGCTTCCATTATCGTGGAAATGTAGTTCGCGGCATGCGTTTGCTCTTTCGAAAGATGGCAAGCGAATCGCCCACCAGAGTAGAACCTATTCACTGCACATCTCGGACGCCTCGACGGGCAAAGTTCTCAAAGAGTTTGGACAAGTCCGATCCGAAGTTCGTGGAATGTCTTTCTCGCCAGACGGGAAACTACTCGCGGAGGCACGAGGGACGCTTCGAGTTTGGGATGCCACAAAGGGGGAACAGCTAAAGCATTTTGACGGCATCTCAATTCATGCTTGTGCCTTTTCGCCCGACGGAAAATGGCTCGCGGGAGCAAGCTCCCCCTCCAACAAGATCTATCTGTGGCGAGTCAGCAATTGGAAGAAACTCCGAGTGTGGCGGGTTGCGTCTGGTCCCGTCAATTCGATCGCCTTTTCGCCAGGCAGTAAGCTCCTCGCCGCCGGGACAGGATCGTGGGGGGTACACCTGTTTGACGTGACGACCGGAAAAGCACTCCACACAAAGTTTGGGCACACAGGCAGCGTCCACGCCCTCGACGTTTCGCCGGACGGAAAGACCATTATTACAGCGAGCGATGATCAAACAGTACGACTGTGGAAACTCGCCACCGGAAAGCAACTCCGACAAACGAAAGTGCAGCATCGCATTCCCGCACTATCGTTTCTTCAAGACGGCAAACGATTCGTGGCGGGGCATTACCGTCGGCCATTTAGCATCTGGGACGTTGCACGATTTCGCGAAGCTCAAGATCTCAAGATTCCATCGCCCATTCGAAAGCGACTTGGGCGTTCTTCCTCTGGCTGGAGAACGGGAGCGTGTATCGACGTTTCGCCAGATGGCAACACGATTGTTGTCGGAACAGCCGTCGGCGAGATCTTTCACTGGAACCTCGTCACGGGAGAGATAAAGCGAAGCGTTCTTGGCCGAAGGAAGAAAGTCGCTTTGCCGCCTTTCTTCAGCTACGGACAAATCGAGTGCATCAAGTTCTCTCCGGACGGCAAACGCTGCGTGACCGGTGGTCAAGATCAACCAGCAAGACTGATAGTCATGAACAGCCAACCTCCTTGGGTGTATCGCTTGACGGTTTGGGAAAGTGCGACGACCAGAAAAGTCTACGAAAAAAAGTCGAGTGGGCTTTCCCACAGAATTCGCATTCGGGGTGATTGGCGACGGTATTGTTTGGCGTATTCGCCGGACGGAAAAACGATGGCCTACGGGGACCCAAGCGGTTACGTGAGGCTCATCGAACCGTTTACCGGAAAAACCAAAGGAAGTGTTTCAGCACCCCAGGATGGTTTGGTCAGCGTCGCGTTCTCTCCCGACGGGAAGCGCCTCGCGACGGGGAGCGCCAAGAGTGGAAAGGTTCGACTGTGGGACGTCTCCACAGGAAAGATCGCTCACGAATTGGATGCTGGGAGAGGGCCGACATTTCCGGTCGTGTTCTCTCGCGATGGTCGATTTCTTGTTTCTGGAACGGGCGGAAGGAGTCCGCTCGTTTGGCGAATGCCGAAGCGAAAGTAGGGCACTCGGAACAGGAATTGTATTTTGTTGTGTGGTTCATCAAAACTTTGTAGGAGGTCTCCGTTGTCGAGAACATCTCTCATCCTCGTTGTGCTCTTCTTAAATTTGTTCTCTGCTCGTGGCGTCGCGCAAGAAGACTTCCCAAGAACCAAGAGCCTCCTCGCTCGGGAATTTCAAGCTCCCAAGGAAGGCCAATTCCAACGCCTGGAATACCGCAATCCTGGATTGGTTGTCGATCTGGGCGGCGGCCTTTGGGCCTGGCCTTTGCCGATGGATTACGACGGCGACGGCGACCTTGACCTGGTCGTCTCGTGTCCGGACAAACCTTACAACGGAACCTACTTTTTCGAGAATCCAGGTGGGAAATCGAAGATGCCGATCTTCAAACCTGGCGTTCGGATCGACAAAGGCCGGTTCAACGTCACGCCCTCGTACGTCGGAAAGTCCGTGCGAGTTTTGATCCCGGGTCACGAATTGACGACCGCCAAGGGGCAGTTCGGCAAACAAAAGCGGATTTATCCAAAAGATCGAATTCACAACACCAAGGGGCGCACGCGAGCCCGCCAGTGGAAGTACGTGGACTACGACGGCGACGGTGCCCTCGATTTGATCGTCGGAGTTGGCGACTGGACGCAATACGGCTGGGACAATGCGTACGACAAAAATGGCAAGTGGACTCGCGGACCGCTTAACGGATACGTCTATTGGATTCGCAATACCGGAACGACCGCGAAGCCACGATACGCCAAGCCCCAGAAAGTCCAGGCAGGCGGCAAGGACGTCGACGTCTTCGGAATGCCTTCTCCAAATTTCGCCGACTTCGACGGCGATGGCGACCTTGATTTATTGTGCGGGGAGTTCGTCGACGGGTTCACCTACTTCCGCAACGTGGGTACTCGAAAATCTCCGAAATTTGCGCCCGGACAAAAGCTCATGCTCGGGAATCAACCTCTCGTGATGGATCTGTGCATGATCGTTCCCGTCGCCGTGGATTGGGACGGTGACGGAGACGTCGACCTTGTCGTTGGTCAGGAAGATGGACGGGTCGCGCTCATCGAGCACACCGGAAAAGTCAAAAACAAGATGCCAGTTTTCGCCGCTCCAAAGTTCTTCCAACAACAAGCCCAATACGTGATGTTCGGGGCTTTGATCACTCCCACAAGTTTCGACTGGGACGGCGACGGAGACGAAGACATTATCGCCGGAAACACCGCCGGAGAAATCGGCTTCATCGAAAATCTCGATGGCGGGAATCCACCGAAGTGGGCCGCACCCGTTCGCCTCAAGGCGGGTGGAAAAACGATTCGAATTCAAGCCGGTCCAAACGGATCGATCCAGGGACCTTGCGAACGCAAATGGGGCTACACGACGTTAACCGTGGCCGACTGGGACCACGACAAACTCCCCGACATCATCGTCAATTCGATTTGGGGGAAGGTCGTCTGGTATCGCAACATCGGCACTCGCAAGCAACCGAAACTTGCCCCGGCACAACCCATCGAGGTCCAGTGGAAAGGGAAGGCACCGAAGCCCGCCTGGAACTGGTGGAACCCAAAGGGAAACGAACTGGTCACCCAGTGGAGAACAACGCCCGTCGTCGTCGATTGGAACAAGGACGGACTCAACGACTTGATCATGCTCGACCACGAAGGCTATCTGGCGTTTTTCCGACGGAAGCGGCAGGGTAAACGGCTAGTCTTGCTTCTCGGAGAACGAGTCTTCCTTGGAGGAACGCACACTCGCGACGGCAAACGCCTCTCGAAAAACAACGACCCGCTTCGACTCAATTCCGGAGTGGCTGGTCGTAGCGGAAGACGTCAAATCTGCATCGTCGATTGGGACGGCGACGGCAAACGCGACCTCCTGTTGAACAGCATCAACACCAACTTCATGCGGAATCTGGGACGCAAAGGCAAGACTTGGACGTTCAAGGATCAAGGACCAGTCTCTCGCCAACGGCTCGCCGGGCACGCAACGCATCCAACTGTCGTCGACTGGGATAAAGACGGAACACCCGATTTGCTCGTCGGCGGCGAGGACGGTTTCCTCTATTACATGCGCAATCCCAACCGCAAAGGGAAATGAACGCAGGATCTCGGGACGTTGTTCGTTTGTCGAGTAGGCAAGCGGAGTCTGAACGAAGCGATGGCCCACACGACAAAGACAAACAACGGACAGTCATGGATTTCCTTTCTGGGGCCGACACTTCCAACAGCAAATAGGACATCAGCGACTCTCGGGAACAAGGCGTCGCGGAACTCCTGACCGCAGAAGGAACACCGTTCAACTTTTGGTAACACTATCCACTTCTTTCAGAAATTCCCGAAGTGCAGTGTAGAAAGTCTCCGGCAAAGGATCGTTATGCCCGAGTCCCCGTAGTACGTGCATGACGCGGGGGACGCGTTCGGGCAGAGCGCGTTGCAGGCGTTCGGTGTGCTGGAAAGGAATCAGCTTGTCCTGATCGGCTTGTGCGAAAAAGACTGGGCGATTGCATTTCTTGATTGTGTCGATGCTCGCGAATCGTTCTCGCATGATCGGGGTCGCGAGCGAAGCGAAGATGGTGTTGGCTCGCGCCACGTCCGGGATCGACGTAAACGTTCGAAGGACCACGAGAGCTTTGTGGGGTCGTTCGCTTGCCAACCGAACCGCGACTGCGCCGCCGAGCGATTGGCCGCAGATCACGATTTGCGATGGGGCGAGCTTCTGGTTCTCGGTCAACCATTCGTAGGCCGCCATCGCCGAAGCGTAGCAACCCTCTTCGCTCGGTTGGCCAGTGCTCTGGCCGTAACCGGGATAGTCGAAGATCAACACCGACATTTTCTGCGTCGCCCAGAGTTTGTGGACGAACGCTCCGCGATGTTCCAGATTGCCGGCGTTTCCATGACAAACGATGATTGCGCCTTTTGCGTCCGGGTAAGGCGCCCAACGGGCGTGAATGATGTCATCGTGACACGTCAGGTAGACGTCTTTGACCGGCGCGTCGGGAGGTAAACTCTTGCGAGGACTGCGAACCGGATAATACACCAACCCACGTTCCACGGACGCACACCCAGCACAGAGCAGGAACGCACCCACCAACCAAATCGCTTGGCGTGCCATGGTTCACCCTCTTTCCTTGGATCGTCTGGAAGGTGGGGATGTATAGCGATTCGTTCTCGTGATGGCAAGGGGGATTCTTGAGTGGGCGTGGGCAAAATGGCGGCACACTCGGGACGACAAAAACGAACAAT
>CAYYUU010000597.1:0-5390 GCA_964474955.1 uncultured Alcaligenaceae bacterium
ACCTCAGGACGGAAAAATGTGAGGTAGTTTTACCACCGCGGAAATCGGCGTTCAAGAACATCAACGGAAACAGACGCAAACGTTTTTACGTTCCGACAGTTTCGCGTCTCGACTGGCGTTGCGATTTCTTCCGTTTCTGGCGAAATCGGGGTTGCTTCGTTGGCTGATGGGAAAGCGTTTGAAGAGCTTACAGCACGGTGTTGTGCCGGTTCGTTTGACGGTTTGAAATGGCGTCATGGCAGATAGAACAAAACCGGAGTCGATGCGAGTTCCATCTACTCCGGCGAGTTCTTGAGACTTTGGCGTGTGATGCACTTTGCGGTGTACAGGAGGACCAAGGAAAGACGACTTTCCAAAACACAGCCCAACCACGTCACGTTACCGAATCGGGCCTGGAAGCTGCTTCCCGACCGTCAATACACCCGCACGCTGAACGGCCGCCCCTTGAGTTGCCATCGCTTGATCTGTTTTCCTTCGCGGTCAACTAACCGGATGGCCCGGTTATCTACTTCACAAGCCCACGTCGTACCATTGCGTAATCTCGATGCCCACGTCGTGTTGGGAACATCACAAGTCCACAGAACTTTCCCCTTCGCGTTGGCTTCGACGACCTTGTGAGTCCCACTATATGTGATGAGATAGCGATCTTTCTTGAGTTTCGTCACGCTCGACCAAGACCACGCACCGTTTGCGTGGTCAGGACGGAACTGGACGACAACTTTTCCTTTGTCGTTGAGTTCGGTGACTTGCCCTTTATTGTCGATATAAACAATGTGGCCGTCGCGAGCTTGCTCGGCGTGATAGATCCAGTTTGAGTGAGAGTGAGAAAAGACTTTCTTCTTGTCGCGTGTGACGATCGCGACTTCCGTTTGACATGCGATGAGGGTATTCCCATTTCGAAGGCGCTGGCAACTCACCGCATGAGTCGGAGTGTCGTATTGCCAAAGGATATCGCCTTTTCGATTACGCTCGGTGACTCGCTTGGCCCAATGCTCGGCCACGAGAACACGATGGCGACCAAGGAGTTGGAAGTCCGTCGGGCTTCTCAAGTTATCGATCGTCCAACGCACTTTCCCTTGTAAGTCGTACGCGACAACTTGCCCCGCATAATCGCCGATGCGACTAATTTCACACGTCACGACCCACCCGAGTTGTTGGAAAGAAAGATAGGCCTTCAACTTGGTCTTCGCGAGTTGTATGTCGTTCTCTTCGGATTTCCACCAATTTGTCCAATGTTGTTGAACGAGTCGCCGAGTTTCTTGGTCCTCCTTGATATAATGTAGTGGGAGTTCATCTCCATTGAGAACGATGAGGATTTCTTCTGCTTGCCTTGCAATCGAAAGCGGACCGTCTGACAATAATTGAATCAGTGTCGGTACGCCCTTCTTGTCCGAATGATATAACAACGCTTCGGCGGCATGATACTTGACGTTGATGTCCGAATCATTCTGGAGCCGATAAAGATACGTTTTATATTTCGAAGAGGCATGTTTCAGCACATACACGGCAGCAAACCGGCGAAGTGGATGGCTGTTTTTTGTGGCAGTGAGTATATTTTCTGATATCGTCGACGCTTGTTGATTACTGATACTCACGGCCTTGAGAGCATCCAATAATTCTGTGGAAGTCTCATCCCACTGGGCATAGGGCAGGTAGTCCAATAATATCGTGTCGCTCTTGGGAGGTCGTTGGATGGCGAGCAGTCGAGCAGCGGCCTGCGTCTGTTGGATATGTGGTTTGCTCTGAATCTTCTCGATACATCGCTTGATGCGATTCTGAACCTCGAGTTCCTCTTTCTCCAAAGTTTGTTGGAGGAATCGCAGCGTTAATGTATTTCCTTTCGCCAGTTTCTCAGTCGCCCGAACTCGTGTGACATACCGTCGGCTATTTAGTTGATTCACGAGTCGCCGCAATTCGGCCTCTCGCTCTGGCGTCATCGTGCGGTCACGGAAGAACTGGAGCAGACTTTTTCCGTCTGTACCGATTCCGGCATCTCGAAGGATTTTTTCGTCCGCGGCAATCTTGGTCTGGCGAGAATTGGGCGTTTGGGGAGGATCGGCTCTTGGGAGTTGTTGACCTGAGGCGTTCCCAACGTTCAGGAACGCGGTGGCAAGCAAGAGCCAAACAACGTGCAATTTCATCGGCGGCCTCGTTTCTTCGGCTTCGCGGCGAATGATATCGACCCAATTTCTTGACGGGGGCAGTCGCCCAACCATTCGTTAGGATTCGTTCCGGACGATGAGGATCTGAAGCGGGAGGGACTTCGAGACTTGCGAGTGTTCCTTACTCCCATGCGATTCTACGTTCGGCATCTGCCTTCCTCAAGCCAAAAGGACACTTGTGTTCCCAAGCTCTGGCTGGAGGACGTGATTTTCCCGCCCAAGTCTCCCCAATCCCGCCTTCTTAACTGGTTTCCAGGCAAGAAGTTAGAAAAATTAGTCATGTTCCGGTGGGTTTCGACCCGAAAATGTTGACGAAAAAGTATACTTTAACTAAGAATGGAATAGACGACAAACGTTCCGGAGGGCTTCTAAAACCATGAAAATTACGTCACAAGAAGAATACGGTCTCCGGTGTCTTTTGCGGCTCGCCCGAGCGAGCGATGGGGCCTCCTTGACGATCCCCGACATCGCGTCCGCCGAAGGACTCTCCGAACCCTATGTAGCAAAGCTCCTCGGGGTGCTTCGGCGTGCCGGAGTTATCGAGAGCGTTCGGGGACGTTCGGGGGGATATCGGCTTGCCCAATCTCCTGCCGACATCGGCCTAGGGTCGGTACTGCTGGAACTCGGCGAACCGCTCTTCAACGAACCTGACTACTGCGAGCGACATTCCGGAACGGAAACCGACAGTTGTGTTCACAAAGGAGCTTGCTCGTTACGTGGTCTTTGGAACACACTCGAACAATGGATTCGACACAGCCTCGACCAAATTACCATTGGCGACCTGTTGCAAAACGAAGCCCACGTCGCGGACTTATTAAAGTCACGGCTTGCAAATGTACATATCGAATCACCGTCGGAGCTACTCACTCTGACCACGATTGATCGGTAATGATTGCTGAGAGGGATGGATTAATAAATATTGTGGTCAGGATAGTTGCTCTTCGCTCCGCGAAAAGCAGCTATCCCAACGACACGAAAACAAAACAGTGAGAAAGGTATACGGATAGATGAGCACTTCGACAGAACTCGAACAACTTGCGAACAAAGAGTATAAATATGGCTTCTACACGGACATCGAAGCTGACGCGATTCCGCCTGGCCTCAGCGAAGATATCGTTCGTGTGATCTCTGCCAAGAAGAACGAACCTGAGTGGCTCACGGAATGGCGAGTGAAGGCATATCACCACTGGCTCAAGATGGATGAACCACGTTGGTGGCCAAACGTGGAATTCGCAAAGATCGACTACAATGACATTGTCTACTATTCAGCTCCCAAGCCCAAGAAGAAACTGAACAGTCTCGATGAGGTGGACCCGGAACTCCTCGAGACGTTCGAAAAACTCGGCATCTCGCTGGACGAGCAGAAGCGACTCACGGGAGTGGCCGTCGATGCCGTCTTTGATAGCGTCTCGGTCGCCACGACGTTTAAAGAAAAACTAGCCGAGATGGGTGTCATCTTTTGCTCGTTTTCGGAAGCCGTTCGCGAACATCCTGAATTGGTCAAAAAATATCTCGGTTCGGTCGTTCCGTATAACGACAACTTCTTCGCCGCGCTCAATTCGGCGGTCTTCAGCGATGGCAGTTTTTGCTACATCCCCAAGGGCGTCCGATGCCCGATGGAATTATCTACATACTTCCGCATTAACGCCGCGAATACGGGGCAATTCGAAAGGACGTTGATTGTTGCCGAAGAAGATTCCCACGTGAGTTATCTCGAAGGTTGCACGGCTCCGATGCGTGACGAGAACCAACTCCACGCGGCAGTCGTTGAGTTGGTCGCGGTCGGTCGGAATGCGAACATCAAATACTCGACTGTCCAGAACTGGTATCCGGGCGACGAAGAAGGCCGCGGCGGTATCTACAATTTCGTGACCAAGCGAGGTGCGTGCCGCGGTGAGAGTTCTAAGATTTCGTGGACGCAAGTAGAAACTGGCTCGGCCGTAACTTGGAAGTATCCCAGCGTTATTCTCCAGGGAGATAACTCGGTCGGCGAGTTCTACTCCGTGGCGCTAACGACCAAGAAGCAACAAGCTGATACCGGCACCAAGATGATCCACATCGGCAAAAATACTTCGAGCACGATCATCTCGAAAGGTATCTCGGCGGCTCGGGGACAAAATACATACCGCGGCCAAGTCAAGATGCTCAAGGGGGCTCATAACTCGCGGAACTATTCGCAATGCGATTCATTGCTCATCGGCGACAAGTGCGGAGCGCACACATTCCCGTATATTGATGTGCTGAACAAGTCGTCGACGGTTGAGCACGAGGCATCGACCTCGAAAATCGGCGAAGACCAAATTTTCTATTGTCGTCAACGTGGAATTCCGACCGAAGACGCCGTGAACATGATTGTGAATGGATTCTGTAAAGAGGTCTTCCGAGAGTTGCCCATGGAATTTGCGGTTGAGGCTCAGAAACTCCTTGGTGTGAGTCTGGAGGGGAGTGTGGGATAAATTTATGAGCGTCATCACAGTAAATCCTGAACTGGCGACTATGTTAAGTAACATCAAGGACGTAACGGAACTCCAGGATCTCCAAGGAAATGTGTTGGGGAGTCTTCAAACCTCAGAAAAAGGTCGACGCAGAACGGTACGAACGACTGCGACATATGCTCGATCCAGCCGAAATAGCGGAAAGAGGGAGACGGGTGGTGTTCCGTTCGAAGAGTTGATGCGACATTTAGAATCGTTGGAGCCGTCGGAATGACGTTCACTGAATGTGGTTTACCAACCGTCGGCTCTCAACGATTTAGCCGAGATTTACTTGGTGGCATCGGATGCCGCCCATCAAATCGATTATAGATTTGATTCCGATTTCTGATCTCGGATATTCGTTCCAAGTAGTTTAATCATTAAGCCATCATTTATTACAATGCTAAAAATAAACAACCTCCACGCCCGAGTTGAAGACAAAGAAATCCTCCGAGGACTCAACCTCCAGGTGAATCCCGGTGAGGTCCACGCCATCATGGGGCCGAACGGTTCTGGGAAGAGCACCCTTGCCGGTGTCCTCGCTGGTCGCGAAGACTACGAGATCACCGAGGGCGAAGTCACCTTCAATGGCAAGGACCTTCTGGAACTCGAACCCGAAGAACGCGCCTGGGAAGGGTTATTTCTCGCGTTTCAATATCCCGTCGAGATTCCAGGCTTTCAGAATATTTACTTTTTGCGGGCTGCTTTGAATCCCACCCTCAAGCCTCGTGGCGAGGAAGAACTCGAAGCGATG
>CAYYUU010000598.1:0-5386 GCA_964474955.1 uncultured Alcaligenaceae bacterium
GTCAGTTGAGCAGAGGACGCAAGTGTTGCCGAAATTGTTGGACGATTGACGAGCAAGCCTTGTGGTGCTGTGCGGTTGCGGATAACTTCCGCGGTATGAGCGGACCGGAGCACATAAACGTTTGCTCCCACCTTGTTCAAATAGTTCAATGCAGATGGCGCGGGCAACTGAGATTGCACACTTTAGCCAACCTCCACGAAGCAGTTGATAATCACCACCACTCGAACTCAAGGGAAGTTATTCTTGGAAGGCGATTGGTGTTCAATCGAGAAATCTTCCTGGGAGGCTGCACTCAAACATCCCCATCTTGCCAAGTCCGAACGACCCCTACCAAGAATCATCTCGGAACCAGATCAGACGGGAAGCCAACCAACGAAAACGCTCGCACGCGATGCACATCGAAGCTCTTGGCGTATCCTCGTCAAAGCGGAAAAATCGACACCTCCGTCTGCAATTTGCAAGGATCGTCTCTCACTCATACGCCAGAGGTGCGACTTCTTTCGTTGCTTGCGACATTCCGTGGGTGCTATAATCATCCCACCAAAAATTAGTTGATTGTTGGCTTACTCCCTACTTCCTCGGGAAGGGGTGTTGCATGTCTGAGATGGGGTCCGTCACCCAGTGGATTCACCAACTGAAGTCTGGCGATCGCGCAAAGGTTCAGAACCTATGGGAGCGATATTGCCATCGTATTGTAGCCCTTGCCCGTCAAGTACTTCGCCTAAGTTCTCGTGCTGTTGCGGACGAGGAGGACGTGGCAAATATTGCCTTTGCCAGCTTTATCAAGGCAGTCGAGAATGATCGGTTCCCCAAACTGGACGATCGGAATGACGTCTGGCAAGTCCTCATTGTGATCACACGTCGGAAAGCGATCACGCAAAAGAAAAAATTTGGTAAGCCTGGTCCAGTTCCATTGCCCGAAGAATTCTTGGAACTCATAAGCAAAGAACCTGATCCCGAATTCGTGGCTGAGATGGTCGATCAGTGCCGCTTTCTACTCCACAAGCTCGACGAGGACGAACTGCGTCAGATCGCAACCTGGAAGATGGAAGAGTTCACGATCTCGGCTATCGCAAAAAAATTGAACCTGTCCCCGTCCACGATCGAAAGGCGACTCCGTCTCATCCGGAAATGTTGGGAGGACGAATTACCAAGTTGATGGATCACTCGTCAGTTTCATATCTTTGTTGACAGAACCCCGATTTTTCAAAATCCGTGACGGACAATTCTCGTCCGTGCAGAGTATATTAGTAAGCCCAAACCCAGACTATGCTGGCGTCGATTGGATTCGCATTGCGACCACCCAGCCGCACAGGGTATTTGCGCGCATACCGATAGGTTAGACGTTTGTGTCGGCACTTTGTGATCACCGAAGGCTTGAAGGGACTGACAACGGACGAAACCGAGCTGTTCTGCACTCACCAGGATTAGCTGGAATGCACACACCGAGAGGATTCCATGCCTGCACCGTCCCCCGACCTGTTTGACCCACTTTCCACCGAAGATTTGCGTCGAGTCGATGCAATTTGTCTTCGATTCGAACGGTGTTGGTGCGAGAACCCATGTCTTGAGAACTTTTTCGTCGAAGGCGAGTTAGATGCGTTCGCCAACCCGAATCAATCCAAGGAGGCTCTATTTTGGGAGTTATTACGTGTCGAAATCGAATACCGGTTGAAGAAAGGTGAGATGCCCAAAATTGCCGAATATCTGCAACGGTTTCCGGACCAAGCCGATACCATCAAGGCCGTTTTCGCAGGCTTCGTTGCGGCGAACACAATCACCACTATCGCAGGGGAATCGCAGGAATCAGATCCTGACACGACTATTGATTTTTCCCCTGCGGAAGGATCGCCAAATCTCCCCGCCGTTCCTCCTTCCGATCTCTTTCCAGCTCCGTTTGGAGAATACATTCTCCTGGAGTACATCGATGGAGCTGGCCAAGGGATCATTTACAAAGCCAAACCCATCGTCGGGGATGATTTCGTGGTGGCCCTCAAGTGTATCAAGATGGGTGTTCTCGCATCCCAAGATCAAGTCCAGCGATTCAAGATCGAAGCCCAGGCTTTGGCCCAGATGGAGAATCCTCACATCATACCGATTTATCATGTTGGGGAATTCAAGGGGCAATACTTCTTCACCATGCAGCTCATCGAGGGGGGCAGTCTGAAGGACAAGTTGGATGAACTCCAAAAAGATCCACGAGCGACGGCACGATTAGTTGCCAAAGTAGCCCACGCAATTCACCACGCGCACCAACGGGGCATACTACATAGAGATTTGAAGCCAGGAAATATTCTGCTGAATGCGAAAGGCGACCCGGTTGTGATCGATTTTGGGTTGGCCAAACGTTTGCAGGGGGAAACGGGTGAGCAACATGTAATCTGTGGAACTATCAATTATATGCCCCCCGAACAAGCCGAAGGGAGCGAGTCGCTGACAACCGCTGTGGATATCTACAGTTTGGGAGCTGTCCTCTATCATTGCTTGACCGGGAGACCTCCTTATCAAGCAACGACCTTCGAGGAGTTCCGCCGTCAGGTCCGAAATGACAATCCTCCGAGTCCGACCTCGCTCAACCCCGCCATTCCCAAGAAGTTGGAAACCATTTGCCTCCATTGCCTCGAAAAAGATCCGGATAGGCGTTACGAGACCGCCGAAGAACTCGAGCAGGATTTGAACAACTGGCTTGCAGATGAACCTGTGAGCGTCTGTCCGGAAAATGTCGGACAACGTGTTTTACGGTGGGCTCGTAAAAAACCATACATCGCCACATTGACTACTGTGTTGATACTTTCGCTCGTGATTGGGACGGCGATGGTGTGGTATTTCGCGATCGTGGCGACTAGGGAGGCCGCGGCAAAAACACAAGCACTGCAGAAAGCCGAATGGAGGCAGTACCGATCCCAGATCGATCTCATACATCGGGAGTTACTCGGCGGCAACGATGTCTCGGCAAAAGAACACTTGGAAACCTGCCCTCCAACCCACCAAGACTGGGAATACCATTACCTCCTCGGCCTTTACCAGCGCACGAAGCCGAGAGAACTCATCCACAACAACGAGAAGATTGTTTGGAACTTAGCCCTTAATCCAAAAAACCCGAAGCAGCTCGCCACGGTGACCGCCAAGGGGACATTGAGTGTTTGGACCTTGACCGAGCCACCGAAAGTGATCGCAAGTGTCTCCGCCCACAAGAAGTATGTATGGGAAGTCAAATGGAGCAGCGACGGCAAGTACATTGCGACTGCCGGGGAGGATCAGACGGCCAAGGTCTGGGACGCCAGCTCACTCAAACTCCTGGCGACGCTCTGTGACATTGCCAAATCCCCCGGAGCGGGAGCATTAAAGCCGACTCTGAAGGAAGTTTGGTCCGTGGGATTCAGCCCGAAGAGCGATAAGTTGTTGACTGGTTGCGAAGATGGAACCGTTGTCGTCTGGAAATTGCAACCAGATGAAAAGTCGAGCAAGTTGACAGTCACTCCAGAGAAGGTATTGCCTCACCAACCGGGGGTATGGGCCATCGAGTCCACCAAAGATGGAAATTTTCTAGGAACCGCGAGCGGCGCTCACCAAAGAGGATTCATCGTTTCGAAACCGGGAGAAGTTCGCATTTACGACCCGACCACTTGGCGCATCGTTCAAACCCTTCGCGATCACAAAAACGCTTGCACATCGGCGACGTTCTCTCCCAACGGTGGTTGGCTCGTTACGGGTGGTTACGACAACATGATTCATGTCTACCGAGCCAATGGAATTTTCAAAGAACAATATGCTGTGCGTGGACATACCGATCGGCGCATCATCGGGGCATTGTTTACGCCAAACGGAAAGTACTTCGCGACCGGAAGCTGGGACAAAACGGTGAGACTGTGGGACCGAAAAACTGGCCAACTGGTGCGACAATTCCTGGGCCATCGTGGGCCGATCTCGGGGTTGGCCTTTTCGCCAGATAGTCGGTTCCTCTATACGGCAAGTGGAGACATCAAAAAGACAGGGATTGTTCGAATTTGGGACTGGAATATCCAACGGCACGCTTATTCCTCCCTGAAGCATCACAGCAAGGAGGTGAGCGAAGTCGCCTTTTCGCCAAGCAAGCAGAAACCTCTCCTGGCAACAGCGAGTCAAGATGGAACGATCAAACTTTGTGATCCTCAGAAGGGTACGGTGCTCAGGACGCTTCCTCTCAATGGCAAGAACATCAGCCCCATCAACTGTATTGCTTTCGAGCCCATTGATGGGAACTACTTGATCAGTGGTCACCAGGACGGAACCACCAAGTTATGGAACGTCAAGTCCGGTGAACTTCTTCACACGTTCGATCCGCCAAAAAAACTGCCTGTTTTGAGTGTTTGCTTTTCGCCCGACGGCCAACGAATTGCCTCCGGTTACGGGAAAAGAGACCGCGAAGTTACGGACGGGTCACAGGAGAAGGTGGGGCAAAAATATGGTCACGCACAAGTTTGGAATTGGAGAAAACGAGAATTGCTTCACTCAAAATCCAACGACCAGGATAGCGTATTCTCGGTAATCTTCAGCCGCGACGGAACCGCGCTGATCCGAGCTAGTGGTGTGTTCGATCAAGAAAGTAGAAACTACATTTCTGCGTGCGTCAGGTCTGATGTCGTCGTTACGGGAACAACAACACGTTGGGCCGCAATGTCCGAGGGACACCAAAACAAAATCGAGTGTGTGCGGTATAGCCCTGATAGAAAGTTGATGGCGACCGCCAGTTCCGACCAGACTATTCGATTTTGGAAAGGCCAAAAAGCCGGACCTACTTTGCGAGGCCACACAGCCGACGTCTTCAGCATTGCTTTTAGTCCCAGCGGGAAGCGACTTGCTTCGGCGAGTTCAGACCACACTGTTCGACTGTGGGACGTGAGCCGGGGACAGGAAATTCTGAGGTTTGAGTTGAGCGACGAATGTAAGAGCCTAGCGTTCAGTCCAGACGGACGGTACCTGGCGGCCGCCCTCGTTGATGGAACTGTCCGGGTGTACGGCCTCCAGCGAAAGTAATGCGACTTCCGTTTCATTGAGTCACGAACTCTTTCCTGACATGCGATCTATTCGTGGCTGGGCTGTCGTTCGATGAAATCGTGAAGAGTGAACCCATTAACCGAAGAACCCAGTTAGTTGCTGATTTCAATCAGATGGAAGAACTAAACAGCCATGGATGAAATCGAGATTCGCTGGTAGCGGGAAGCAGTCCGCCGCCCGCGCCACCAGCAGCTCCCGGGCGGCACCGAAGCGAACCGTCCCCATGATGCGATCACCCGTACGGAAGCGCGTCACGCCCGCCCCGACTGCGCCGACCACGCCGGCGAATTCCGCGCAGGGCGTGAACGGCAGCGGCGGTCGCAGCTGATAACCGCCGGCCACCATGAGC
>CAYYUU010000599.1:0-5385 GCA_964474955.1 uncultured Alcaligenaceae bacterium
ATGGCCGCCGGGGCCGATGGATTGCTCGTCGAGATGCACCCGAATCCGGATCAGGCGCTCTCGGATGGTGCGCAGTCCCTTTCGTTCGAAGGGTTTGATGAGATGCTGGAGTCGCTCAAACGGTTGGAAGAACCGTTGGGGAAGCAAATGAATTAGCAATCACGGAACAGAACAGAAAGATAGGAGACGAGAGAAGGATAACATTGGAACGAAACAGTATCACTCACCAAACAATCCAAATTGGGCCCCTGTGTTTAAGGATTTTTCTACTGCACTTTTCACATCAGCGAATGGTGCATCATTGTCGTTCTTGGCTTGTGCGACAGGCAGTCCCACTTCTGCAGTTTGAACGAAGTCCCCGATCGCTTGGATAATCTCTCCCTGGGTTCTTGAGCCGTCGGCAAGCAACAGAACTTGCCGGTCTAACTTCTCGCTAATTTGTAATGCAATTAGATCAGGGGTTGTTAGCGTGGGGTTACCTTTTTCGAGTTCCCACCGGTTGATGCGCCTGAGGCTTGGCCTTTCTGGAACTTTGAGAGACCATTCGTTCTGATGAGCGAGCCAACGCACCCCTCCCGATTGCCACAACTTCAAGAAGGCATCGCTGAGGATGTCTTGAGCCCGACCTTCTTCTGGGCTCTGCAAACTATCCTTTGAAGCGGGATCCTTTTGCAAACGTTGATGGACCAGCGTGAATAGCGTTTCGTATGGCAGAGACTGCGGCCATATCTCAGCGAGACATAACAGTGCTGCTTTCAGCAACGGATGATCTACTTCAAGGGATTTGCCTTGAGGGTTGCGGAATTGTTCTCTCGCTCCAGGTGCCAAACTTGGATGTGTCGAAACCGGCTTCCATGCCGACTGCATACGGAAGTCTTTGGCCTGGCTCGCTTTGATTTCTCGATTGAGATTGACTCGCTGATGACAGAGCAAGGTGTGTCGAAACCGGCGCAGCGTCAAGAAATCAAGATATTGCTCTTTCAAGAGCAAATCGTGTTTCTCTAACTGGAGCAACATATTTCGAATGCCCGTCGGAAACTGTACTCTCGGCAGTTCGATGTCGTTAGACTCTCCCAAAAATTGCAAACCATGCTGCTGTGCGTGGGCTGCGAATTGGTGAAAGTATAAGGGAGTGTTGATCTCGTTCAGGTCGTCGTGGTAGAGCGCACCGGGGTGTTTTTGTTCCAGGAGTTCGGTGTACTCCGAGGTGATAAAGTCGCCAATCTCTTTATTGCTGGTGGCCGCATCTGCCAGTACCTTCGTGAACGCCCGAGCCTGTTGGATCTTTTCGAGTGGCTCCTGAATATCACGAACATGGAACTGCAACATTTCCCAAACCATACGGCGAACATAACAACCCGGATAGCAATTGTAGCTGACGTAAGCCACTCCCTGTGGAGCCAACCTTGCCTTACATAACTCCAAACAACGATCTCGCACATCCTGCGGAACCCAAGAATAGACACCATGAAGCAGAATATAATCGAAGGGTTCTCCCTCGGTCGGATAGGTCATCAAGTCGGCGCATTCGAAGGTGATATTTTGCAAGCCCAACTCGGCTGCGATCTGTTGGCCCCGTTCGACTGCCGGCTTGGCCCGATCCATGCCAATGAAAGTTGCACCGGGCAAAGCAAAGGCGCAAGCAATGAGATGCCACCCATCACCACAGCCAAGTTCTAACACACGACAACGGTCAGTCGGTGCTGGAGTCATGCCGTACAATTTTGCAGTCGTGGTCATCAAGGCCGGGTGAGCTTGCGCCAAGGCGATGCTGGGATAACCGATGACGGAATAGGTATCTGGAGATTCATTGGACATGGCTCACCCGTTTGGTCCGTAGAGTTGGAAGCGTTTCTTACTCGCACAGATAGACAAGATTCCGGCCATTTCGTGTTGCAATTGTAATCTGTTTAAGTGGGACCGTCACACCCTCAATCACAAGTTTTCCTCCATCCAACATTGTTGGGAAGTCTGGGACTGAACGAGTCCTTGACATGGCTCCGCTCCTTCCGGCAAACTCTAATGAATTTTGATGGGCAACATCGGAAACGTGCGGATTTGGAAACAAGCCTGAAGCGCGAGCGAAGGATTTGTCTTTGTCCTTTGCTCGCGCTTCAGGCTTGTAGAAGAGATCTTTCGCTGTTGCCGATTTTGGTCGTCAAAATTCATCAGGTCTTGATTTCCAGTACGCGAATGGACCAAAGTAGAATGTCCGAACTCCGACGAGTCCTGTTCCTCTGCGAAGGCAATGTCCACCGGAGTCCAACGGCCCAACGCTTGTATGCTTCGACGCCAGGAATCAAGGGACGTTCAGCCGGACTTGCGGATTTGGCTCGCGTCCCGGTTACGGAAGAATCGTTGGGTTGGGCCGATGTCGTCGTTCTCATGGAGAAGCGACTCCTGCGGATGCTGCGGGAACGGTTTCGCGAGGAGTTACAAGGCAAAGAGATCGTTTGCCTGGATGTGCCCGACGATTTCCAAGCCTACCAGCCGGAGTAGGTTGCGATTATCAACGAACAGTTGAGTCAGCATAAAGGATCAAATTCAGAATAGTCTTAAGGACATGTAACATGGCTGAAAATATTCCTTTCCCGGAGTACATGCAGATTCTTGCAAACGCCGCCGTCGAAGCCGCCGCTGCGGCAAAAGTCAATCTGGACTACTCGGAGGATAGCATTCAACGACTTGAAGAATTCATTGAGTTGCACGAAGAACATCTCGAACCCGAAGAAGAAACCGCCAAGAACGCGAAATACTGGGGAGCCTACATCGGTGAAGTCTTTCGGAGAAACGTTGGCGGAGAATGGCTTCAATGGGAAGATGAATACGGCAAGGCTGCCGCAATTGAGTGCAACGGTACGAAAATTTTCCCCATCGATAAAGTCAACAAACGAATCTTCCAGGGGAAAGAGAATCACTTGCCGTCCTCCTACGCCACCTTTAAAGCACTGATGCTCGAACACCCACCAGAATAACCTGCACGAAGTATGTCCCAATCTCTCACCCTAGACATCGCCACACCCGATGGAATGACAGCCCTTGGTCACTCCCTGGGCCAGTCGTTGTTTCCCGGCAGCGTTGTTGCTCTCGTCGGCCAACTTGGCGCGGGAAAAACGTTTCTCACGCGGGCGATTGCCGAAGGGTTAGAAATCCCGAACAGTCGCTCGGTCACTAGTCCAACTTTCGTGTTAGTTCAGGAATACTCGGCGAGACTGCCGATCTATCACTTCGACGCTTATCGTCTGAGTTCGGAAGACGAATTTTACGACCTCGGGGCACACGAATATTTCGATGGCGAAGGCGTGTGCTTAGTGGAATGGGCCGACAAGGTGCCGCGATGTTTCCCACCCGAACACCTCAGCATCCGCATTGCACGAACAGGCGAAACGTCTCGAACTGTCGAGATTACAGGTCATGGCGAGCGTTATGAGCTATTGTTAGAAGGTATAGAATGGGAGAAGTGACGGGAGGTTTTCGAACACCGATACAGACTTCCTTCAAGTTCATCCTCGCAGCAGCCACCGCCAACGTCTCAGGGGCAGAATGAGTCAAGAGCGAACGATCCTGAAGAATGTGATTTGGAATTGGGCCGGCATGGCCACGCACATCATCGGGATGTTCGTGATGTTCCCGTTCCTGGTCGGTCGGCTCGGTCAGTCGCTGTATGGCGTCTGGGCGTTGATCGCGGCACTGACGGGATATCTGGCCGTCTTCGATTTTGGCCTTCGGTCGTCGATGGGTCGTAACATCGCCTTCTACCAGGCGAAGGACGATCAAGAAGGCGTCAACTCGGTCGTGAGCACTGGCCTTGCAATGCTCCTTCGAGGTGCGTGTCTTGTGCTGGTGCTGACATTTGCCGCCATCCCTGCGTTCTTCCATTTCTTCGAGAAAGTCGTTGAGGAAATCAACCCATTCCACATTGGCCTGAGCATCGTCTTGATCGGGATCAACCTGGCGTTAATCTTTCCGATGGCGGCGTTCGAAGGCTTTCTGTGGGCTCGGCAGCGTTTCGACATCATCAACGCGATTGACATACCGTATGTCATCATTCGCGTTGTGTTCGCGATTTGGTTTGCCGGCCCCGACAGCGCCAGTCTCGTGACGCTCGGTTTGGTGCTCGTGGCCGCGACCGTTTTTCAACTCACGCTGCTCGTCCTCGCGACGTTCGCGGTCGATCGGAACTTGCAAATCCGTTGGCGGTTCGTCAACAAACAAACGTCACGCGACTTGTTCAACTTCGGCATCTGGTGCTTTGTTCTGTCGATCGCGTATGCAATCCGAGCACAGATCGGGCCATTCTTGATCGGAAACCGAATCGGTAAGTCGGAACTGATTCCGCGGTATGCCTCGTCGAATCGTCTCGTGCAAACGGTCGAGAAGATTCTCTCGGTGAGTTCCGGCGTTCTCGCTCCCATGGCCACAAGGCTTTATGCGTCCGAGCAAAAATCACAGCAACAAAAGTTGTTCGTCTACGGCGGTTTGGTGTGCATGACGTTGAGCGCGTTTTTCTTCGGCTCGTTTCTTTACCTCGGCGAGCCATTCTTTCGACTCTGGATCCGGCCCGAGCCCGGAGAAACGCCGCCGTACGACATTTGGCTCCTGATGATCTTAATGGTTGGCGAACTCGTCCCGCTTTCTCAGTGGGTGACATATAGCACCGTGATCGGGATGAACCGACATAAACTTTGGGCCATCACGGCTCTGCTCGAAGTCGGCTCGATCGTCGGGCTTTCCTGGTTTTTGCTGCCGCCTTTTGGGTTGTATGGCGTGTGCACGGCCATCGCCATTTCCGGAGCGGTGTTTCGTGGCATCATCCAAATAATGTACGGCTGCGCGATCTTGCACGTCCGCCTCGATCGCTACATCTTTCAGGCCATGCTGCCGCCGATTGTGGCGACG
Organism: uncultured Alcaligenaceae bacterium; assembly: GCA_964474955.1. Taxonomy (GTDB): domain Bacteria; phylum Planctomycetota; class Planctomycetia; order Gemmatales; family Gemmataceae; genus CAYRFQ01. Next base: position 4,900 of record CAYYUU010000599.1, read on the forward strand.
GTTTTTCCGACCGTGGTGTTGTGGCGCATGACAGTCTGGCACATGCCGGGAACGTGGCTCGAATTCATTGGATACGGACTCGTCTACACTGTTTGTTTTGGCGTGACGGCGATTACATTTGTGGTCGGGCCGAAACGGTCGCTCGAGCTCACGCGAGCCGTTCTCCGACGTTCGCCCGAGGACAACTCCTTGGAAGAGGCTTCGGAAGAACTCGCTCCAACATTGGTGACAGGCTCTCCCATTGAATGAGAACTGCGCGGATTGTTGTTTTGTCGTAGGTACACGCGGCTCGCGTGTACCTACGAAACGGACATGAATTTATTTCGCGTTCCCCGTGTACCGTGGCTGGCACAATAAAGAAGCGAACGGCAGACGAGGACCGTGAAATAAATGTCTGTCCGGTTTCTTGAGGGCTTTTTCAAAGTCCCTCTCCCCGCTTGCGGGGAGAGGGACAAACCCGAGCGAAGCGGGAAACGCTGTGGGTGA
>CAYYUU010000600.1:0-5381 GCA_964474955.1 uncultured Alcaligenaceae bacterium
GGAGCGAATGCGGACAAAATGTCAGGTACTTTTGGCCTGCGGAAATCGGCGTTCAAGGGTGGATTGGAGTTTCTTGGTCCACTCTTGGCGTATGTTCTGAAGTCGAAAAACCCCACTCCGCTTACGTAATGTCTGATCGAACTCTCGGTGCATTGATTCCGACGAATCCAGGAAGGCGGTCAATTGGCTGGCATCTTCTTTGGCTTGGAAGGCGATCTTCTGGATTTCCAACTCTCGTTGATACCTCGCCTCGGCCTCACGTTTCAAATAGTCCTGGTACCACAAACCGATCCCACCCAAGGCCAACAACATGATCACGACCAACAAACCCAGCGCAAGTTGGACCCGACGCCGACGACGTTCTTCGCGTGTCCTGGCCTGCTCGACCTCTCGCCGCTTGGTCTCTTCTTCAGCCTTGACTTGGGCTTCCCTTTTCTAGATCTCAGCTTGACGTAATCGTTCCTGGACTTGTTCCTGGTAGCTCACGACACCTTCGGCGAGTTCTCCGGCGTTTCGTTGCCGTTGCGCCTTGTCCAGCTGTAACGCTCGTTTCGTCAATGCAATCAACTCCAGCCTCGGCTTGACACCCGGTCAACCTCGTGAACGCATCGTCTAGGTCTCGCTGAACGGTCAACTCCAATCTCTCCCGACTCCCAACACCAACGAACGCCAGTTTGCCTGTCAAAATCTCGCATAGGATCGACCCAAGGCCGAACACGTCACAGCGTTCGTCCAGTTCGTTGGTCTCACCTCGGGCTTGCTCGGGGGCCATGTATCCGGGCGTACCCATAACACTGCCGGCACGAGTTCTCGATGGGGTCGGAAACGCTCCGGGTGTGTCAGGCAAAACATTTTGTGTGAGTGTCTCGTCGTCGTCCGTGTTGGTCGGCTTTCCGATGTCTCCAATTGGGTCCGTCGACTGGCCCTCGGAATTGGGGCGATCAAGAACTTTCGCGAGCCCCCAGTCCATGACCTGCACCTCTCCGAACTCCCCGACCATGACGTTCGAGGGCTTGAGGTCTCTATGAATGATCCCTTTCGAGTGGGCATACCCCACCGTCTGGCAGATCTGTTCGAAGATGGCTAAGAACTTGGGCAAGTTCTCGGCCGGAGATTGGCGTTCCTTGAGGAGCAAGGCAAGCGTTTGGCCTTCTATGAGTTTCATCGTGAAGAATGGACGACCATCGGCGAGTCGCCCAAGTTCGTGAACCGGCGCGATCCCAGGGTGCTGGAGTTGGCCTGCAATTTGGGCCTCTTCCCAAAATCGATCTTCGAGGTCAGCCTTCCCTTTCAGTGTGCCGAGCAACACCTTCATGGCAAGCGTTCGATGGAAATCAGGATCCTGGACTCGCCAGACGGCACCCATTCCGCCTCGCGCGATCTCCTCCACTACGAGATACTTACCCGCTTCCGTTGGGAGGGACTTCGGGACCGAAGAAAACGGGGCCGGTTGTTCGGACAAGCCAACAGTCGCACCGGCAGTCGGATCGGGGTTGGAGTGGTCGAGCACCCGGGCGGCTTGTTGGACGAAGGAATCCAACCCAGGCGAGTGTGTTGACTCTTCCTGATCGAGCAAAGATCGCACTTCCGCCGCAACGGTTGGGTTATATTCGTCGAGGCGTGCCAAGAAAGCGTCTGCTTCAGGCTTCGACAAAGATTCTATTTGCGCCAAGACGGCGCTTACCTTCTCCCAGAGTTCAGGCGTCATGTTGCGAATTTCCTTCGTAGTCTTTCAACTCTCGGCGAAGCCACAACTTCACCCGATGGATGGCACGACGGCATTCCGTTTCCGAGACCCCCATGATTTCGGCAATCTCGGCAAACGTGCAATCCAGAAAACACCGAATCCGAAACATGGTGGCGTCGTCGAACGAAATCTTTTCGAACTTGTCTAATGCCTGTTGGAGATCAAGCAGGGGCTGAGAGTTCTCCATCGAATCACCAGCAATAAGTCCGTCCCCGCCATCCTCCAGACACACTTTCGGCTGGTCGCCTCCGCGGTTTTGGACCGCCTCTTTGCGGGCCAGGTCTACCAGAACATTGTGAATCTTTGTGGCCGCAAACGAGAAGAATTGCTTGCGGCCACCGACTTGCCAATCTGCAGCGCCTTGGCCGACGAGTCGACAGAACGCATCGTCCACCAACATCGTCAGGGGCGCGTTCAAGTTGTTGTCGAAGCGTTGGCGGCGTTTTTTCGGGATTGCCCGGAGGTCGTTCTGGACGAGCCGAAATAACTCGTTGGCCGCCTCCGCATCACCATTCTCTGCTTGTTGAAGTAATACCGTTATGTCACCTGGTTGGTTCATCGGCGAGTTCCGAAAGTTGGCCTTTGGTTCTTTTCTCGGCGAAGAGAACGATAAATGGTTCCGCGTTTGTTTTGTGTGCGGTCATTACAGGTTCTTTGACGAGGAATCGACAAACGACTAAATTCTTGATCCTGTCGGACTCTAGACTCGTCGTCGCATGTCTTTGTTTGATATGTGTTTATGACAAATCAAAAGAAAATTGTGGGAACTTTGGCGGAAAGCCCGTCAGTTCTCGGATAGAAGGGTGTAGAGGATGAAACAAGCAACTGCGAGACACAATCGACTGCTCAGCAAGTCGACTACGAACGACGAGATGTCTTGTCAGCAAAACGCTTTTTCAATTCTTTTTCTGATTTGTTTGAAGGGCAACGCAAACAAATTCGGAGTTGCCTAAATGTGAGGAACGAACACAAGACGAGACCTCACAACTCACGTTCGCCAACTTACCTTCACGCAAACCAGTTAGTCGACGGAACTTCCACGACACCCCTGCCACAACAGGGACACACCTTCGTTCCGCGCACTGAGAATTTGCCAGGAGGATGTCGGCGAGGAATGAAAGCCACACGAAATTTACCCAACACCATCTTGAAACCTCGGAAAGGGACTCACGATGAAAACGCTCAAGAACAACACCCGATTGAATATCGAAACTCTCGAAACTCGCGTCGTTATGGATGCTTCCTGCTTTTCGGCCTCTGTCGGTGACAACGGCCTGTTGTCGATCCAAGGCACGAGTGCAAACGATGTCGTTCGAGTCACCGAGGTCCTCGAAGGAGAGACCTACGCCGTCGAAATCAACGGCACTGTGCAGACGATTGACGCAGCCGTAAGTCAGATCCTCTTTAGCGGCAACGGAGGAATGGATTCTTTCGTCAACGAAACACCATTGTTGTCGGTGGCGAATGCCAACTGCGCTCTGACCATCAAAGGCACAACGGACGACGAATGGGTAGAAATTCACCCAGCCAACGAACACGAACTGACGTTGGAGTTTTGGTCGAGCAAACTTCTTGTTGACGCCGACGTAAGTTCTATCCTCTTTGATGGCCAGGGTGGGAAGGATCACTTTAAGAACACTACGGACCTTCCCACCATCAATGTCAGCCACGGAGGCTCGGAACTCGGTCCCGTCATCAACGATTCGGATGCTGGCAAGGAAATGACCGACGACGAGTGGGACCAACAGATGGAACTACTCTTCGACGAAGAACCGGTTGAAGACACCGCCGCTGACTACAACACCGAAGACTACATCAGCGAGCACGAGTATCCGGTCGAGCAAGGTAGCGACTATGAAATGCCTGCCGAGGACGCCGACAGTGAGTTCGAGATGACCGAGGACGAGGAGAACCTCATGGTGAACTCAGTTTCCGACACGAAAGATAACTCTCCCAAACCTGATCCGTACGACGATGCAGACCAAGACTCAACCTTCGAGCAAGACGAAGACGCAAGCGAGTACGACCTCTACGTCGGGAATGACAACTAAAGCGTCGCAACTTCGTCCAGCACAATAACGGCGAAGGCCCTAACCCAACCGAGTCTTGCGAGAAATTGACGTCAGTACCTATGTGGGTTCAACGTGCCCACCCTTTCCGACCCCCAGGGAGTCTTCGGGCTTCTTGGGGGTTCTTACGTTTCTGGCCGCAGCAAGCGATTTTTTGCCAGACTGGTTTGGTAAGCTTTCAAATCAGATTGGAGACGAAAAATACCGCCTCGGGGATCTAAGTGTTTTCGGGCCGTCACAGTCCATTGAGAGTCGAGCCAACCTACTTCACGGGGCTACTGTTTTCTTCGGGAACTACTCTGTCGGACAACCAATTTACCAGCCACAGATACTTTGACTGGTGGCGCGAGAGGTGAATCAATTCGCTCCTTCATCACACGGATGGCATGCTGAAGCACGGTCGCTGTTGGGGGAACATAGGTGGATAGATCCAACGAGAAGACGTCCGCCAATGGCGATCCCCCATACCCAACGATGGCCACATCCTCTGGCACGCGCCGCCCATTGCGTAACAGTTCCATCATCACACCAAGGCCAAAACAATCATCGGAGCACACGATTCCATCGACTCTCTGTTCCATAATTTGCCTGACAGCCCACAGCTCCGCTTCCTTCGGAGACAAATCCTCGGGGGGATGCCAAATCAGAGGTTCTTTTCGGAACCAATGCCCTGATGCCCCTCCAAAAGGTTTGCCCAACGCTTGAAGATATCCCATCACCCTCTCGTCCTGATCACTGGTTGAGCTGAGCGCAATGATACAAATGCGACGACACCCCATCTCCAGGAGATGTTCTGTCGCGCACAGTCCTACGTGGAAATGATCGACGCACACCAAATCGTGTTTCAAGCGTCTTGGGTAGCCCCAAAGGGTATGGTCTAACAACACCACAGGCATGCGTTGTTTTGTACACATTTGCAAAAAGTACTCATCCTGCAAAGCGGAACTCATGTCTGATTCCGACGGAACGAAAAAGACTCCCAAGATTCCTTTCTCTTGCGCGTCGTCGAGCTGTGCTAAAATATCTTTCCGTCTCTCGGCGGCACGCAGCTCAAATGCCTTGCCGAACTGAACCTCTGCCGAGCCGTCTGTGACATCCCAAGGGAACGACCGGAAGTTTGTTGCCGTGGGGCTGCCGTTTCCGAAACAAATGCCCCAACAGCCCACATGCGCTTGTTTTGGGGAAGGAATATAACCGGCCGTCGTTGTCCGTTGAACCACTCCCTTCTTGTCCAACGTTTGCAGCGCGCGACTAACCGTTACGACCGACACTTCATACTCCTTTGCTAAGATCCGTAAACTTGGCAGTTTGTGATTGCCCCATTCCCCCCGTTGAATTCGACGGCGCAGTTGTTCGGAAATGTGGTCGGATTTGGAAGTCATTGATTTGCGTGGCATATGGTAAATGGTCTCAGAGCAAAGCGATTTCTTGCCCGATGATTTCGAGCAGGAACTCTTGTGCACTCGATTGCTATCGGCGACACGACTGGGCAAAGCGCAGAGGGGCAAACGCCAAAGCCAAGTACTCGAAGGCTTCATTGGCCTGGAAGCGGATCACTCAGATCC
>CAYYUU010000601.1:0-5371 GCA_964474955.1 uncultured Alcaligenaceae bacterium
ACGATTGCATCCTCGGCCATGAACGATTACGGGACGTAGATCTCTCCCCCCGCGGTGTTCATGAAGTCCCCAATCGCCCGCGACATGGCCGTCTTCCCGTTTCCTGGAGGGCCGTAGATGAAGATCGATTTCCCACTCACGATGGCCGGGCCGACGGCGTTGAATAGTGCTTCGGGGATGACCAAGTGGGCGAATGCCGCCCGCAACAGTTCGGGGTTACAGTCAATGCCAGTGACGGCTTGCCGGTACGTTTGTTCGACGTAGTCTTCCAGCGGAACCGGAGCAGGCCCGACGTACGCACACTTTTTCATCGCCTCGGCGCCTCGCTTGCGGCCCAATTCGGTGAGCGTAAACCGGTAACTCACGCGGCCGATCAAGTCCCCACCAGAGATTTCAATACACTTTTCGTCCTTGAGGAACTTCAAGGATTCTTCCACGACCTTGAACGGCAAGCACACGAATCGAGCGAGGTCGAGGCCCAACATGGCTCCACGCGTGTACAAGACCTTCAACAATAAGTCCGAAAGAAACGTGAGCGTCAGGCCCGCTTGTTCGAGGTTGTCCGGAGCCGTCGGAGCCTCCGGGAGGACGGAATTTTCCCAGTCCAGGCTGATGCGATCGCTTGTCATGGTCATGATTGCTGTGCTTCCTCCAGTAAAGGGAACAGGGAACAGGGAACAGAAAGATAACGAGAGGTCCTTTTTTCTCTTTCTGTTCCCTGTTCCCTGTTCCCTACTTGTGTTTGCCCCACATCAAAAAGAAAATACCAGTCATCACGCACAGACAAGTCACCTGAATCATCCGAGTCCGGTCTCCCTTAATCGGACCGATCCACCCTGTGCTGGCCTCCCAAATGCCACTCAACGAGACAGCCAAAAGGGGCGAGCCGCTCGAGGCTCGAGTCGGATGTGTTTGCACGACCGGACGCCTTCGTTCTGCCGAGACGGTGACGTTCGCAGATTCTGCGAAACTCACTCCGGCCAGGCCGAGCCACAACGCGACGATCAATACCGTCCGGACGATTTGACGTGATGTGGGAGTTCTCATGATGTGGTACCACCGAGATATTTAGGTTGTCGTCTCGACTTGTCATGCGGGCGAAAGGCCCCTGAGAATAGAGCGGTTTTCGAACGCGATTGCTCTGTACCGCAGATAGCGGGCAGGAGAAGTTGCTTTTCGCTCCGCGAAAAGTTCTTTTGTTCCCTACTTACCCAATGTTGGGTATGCGTTGAAAACATAGCTTGAGATTTGAACGAGAGCCAACAAAGTCGGCGGAAATTGACATGAGAAGATGCACGAGAACGCCCGGAGCGGGATTCCTCTCGGATTCACAATTTTTTGGGACAAAGGAGGCTTAGCGATCAAGCCAAGGATTTTAGGCGAGAAGTGCGATGGGAAAACAAAAGGATGAAGGTTGAAGGCAGAGCCAATTCATCCTTCATCCTTTGAAGAAGAGTCTCGGGTCCTGAATTCTTTCGAATACGACTCCTCTGGATTCGACGGCCTGCGTCGCAGTGTTCCGAGAACAAAACCACGCAGGGTTGGGTCGATGGTCTCAGGAGACTGCCTTGCGGAACATGGTGCCCCGAGAACCTTGTCGAGGCGGGGTTGTCGGGGACCGCGTCGGATTAACGTCCGCCAACGCCCCCGCCACCACCACCGCCGATGCCACCACCGCCAATGCCACCACCACCTTGCCGGAATCGAATGGCGGTTCCGGTCCAGCTGTTCGAGAATTGCTGGACGACTTGCCCGTGGTAAGTACCGAGCGTCCCTGGTGGGTACAGACCCGGAGCACCAGCTTCTGGTGGATCATGCACGACCACTTGGAATGGGATCGATCGGCCAGCCGTTTGGGCGCTGAGGAATTGTTGGATCGCGGCCGTTCGCTGTTGATCCAACTCTTGGCGTTTGACAATCAATTCCTGTGGCTTCTTCGGGTTGTAGCTCAGGTCTTGGGCCGTCTGGAGGTACAGGACCGGATCAAACGGGACCCGACGACGAGCCAACGACGACAACCGAGTCATCCCGAGTGGATTCAAGCTGGCCGTGCCTGGCTCGAACCACCAGTTCCAAACCGTTTGGTGCAGGACTCGCCCGTTTCGTACCTGCGCACAGAAATGACCGTTGACACTGGCATGGGCCATGGCCCCGTAGCGTTCCGGCCAACAGGGATCCCACAGGTAATACGCAACGTCTTGGGCTCGGGGGATGTTGGCTCCTCCCGCGGGGAACAGCCGACTCCCAAAACCACTTCGATAACACCCACCGCCACAATCGGCGTATGGTCCGGCGTGAACGATTTGTCCGTCTTGGACGTAGTGCCCAGAGTTCACTGCGCCCCCACACCGACCACCGGGACATTGGGCCAACCCCAGCGTCGGGACCATCCCGACGACCAAGGCCACTAAGGTTGATCTGACGAATCCGTTCATCAGGTTCTCCTTGAAAGAGTCAAGAGACAAGAGTCAAGAGTCAAGAGCCAGAGAAAGAAGGCCTAGATGTTTCGGCTCTCGTCTCTCGTCTCTCGTCTCTTGACGCGGGTTAGGACTGGATCTTCAGCAGCGTTTCCATAATGTTGATCGCTGCCGGGCCGACGAGGACCACGAAGATTCCCGGGAAGATGAACAAGATCAACGGGAACAACAACTGGACCGCCGTCTTGGCTGCTTTTTCTTCGGCAATTTGCTTCCTCCGAGTTCGCATAGAATCGGATTGAACTCGCAAAGCTTGGGCAATACTCGAACCGAATCGGTCGGCCTGGATCAAGATAGCGGCCAACGCTTTCACGTCGTCCACGCCCGTCCGCACGCCCAGGTCGTGCAACACTTCCCGGCGAGGTCGGCCCATCTGGAGTTGGAAGTTGGCGAGCGAAAATTCCTGGCAAATGACCTTCGCGTGGTCCGACATCTCGTCGCACACTTTCCGCAACCCCGCGTCCAGGCCCAAACCACTTTCGACGCACACGACCAGCAAGTCCAACGCGTCGGGCAGGGACAAAAAGATTGCTTGTTGGCGTTTACTCTTGATCCACCACAACACGATGCTCGGCAGGTAGAACCCGACGCCCGTCAAGATCAGGACCCACTGCCAAGTTTGCCACGCCGTCAATGGCCGACCAGGGACAAAGACCAAGATCGACAGGACCAGGAACCCGATCAAGCTCGCAAACCGGATACCCGAATACACCATCGGGGCCGCGTCGCTTCGGAATCCGGCGTTGGCCAGACGCGTCTTGAGTTCCGATTGTTCCAACTCCGATTGCGGCATGAGCGGGGCCGACACCGCCTTCGCCGCGTCCACGAGCCCCTGATACTTTTCTTTACTCTTGCCAAGCCGTCCCGGCTCATCCAGGTCGGCGAGGGACGGCGGACGGCGGATTCGGTCCAGACGTTCCATCGCTCGACTGTTCCGCGACGAGATCGCCGAGAGCACACTCCAGATACCAAGCACGATTCCGAAAAACACCAACAGGGGGATTATCGCTTGTAGTTCGAGCATTGTTGCATCCTCTAAGAAGAAGGTTGAGGGGTGAGGGTTGCGGGTCGAGGGTTGAAGGGCCGGACAAAGACACTGTTTCGTTTTTGTCCCTCGACCCGCAACTTTTTTAGACCTTAATTTCGATAATTTTCTTGATCACGATGGCCCCCAGGATCTGGGCTCCCAACGCCAACAAACTCATCTTCACGCCCAGCGGGTGCGTCCACAGTTTCGAGATATAGTCCGGCTTGATGTGCAGCATCATCAAGAACAAGCCGAACGGCAACGCCACCAGAATGATCCCCGAAAGACGCCCTTCCGCCGTCAACGCCTTCACTTGACCCAGGATGCGGTATCGCTCGCGGATCACGTATCCGATCTTGTCCAAGATTTCCGCCAAGTCACCACCCGTTTGACGCTGGACCAACACCGACGTCACGAAGAACTTCAAGTCCAGGTTCGGCACTCGTTCGCACATCCCACGAAGGGCATCTTCGATCGGGATGCCCAAGTTCTGTTCTTCGTAGACTCGGTTGAACTCGTCGGCCACCGGAGCCGGCATCTCTTCGGCCACCACGTGCATCCCGGCGGCCAAACTGTGACCAGCGCGGAGGGCTCGGGCGACCAGTTCCAATGCATCCGAGAGCTGTGCGGCGAACTTCTTCAGGCGAATGCGACGCTTGTTCCACAGCCACACCCAAGGCACGAAGAACATCACCAAACCACCCACCGGCGCGACCCAAATTGAACGCGCCAACAACCAACTGATCGTCCCACCGAACGCCGCCAACAACGCACCGATCCCCAACAACGTGCTCGGGGCAATGTGACAGTCGGCTTGCTCAAAGACCTTTTCCAAACTCGGCAATTTCGGTACGAGCATCTCGAGCAACGATTTCTTGTCTTGATCAAACGCTTGTTTTCGAAGGATGTTCGCCGAGTCGTCTTCCTTCTTGCGTTTTCCCGTCAGGTGATCCAACCGGTCTCCCGCCAAGCGGGACGAATCTTTATCCGTGAAGACAAAGGCCACGGTCCCAATTAATGCCGTCACGGCAAGAAAAGCCAAAGCACAAATAATCATGATCGTCATTGTCGGTAACTCCAAGGGGAAGGTAAAAGGTCAAACGTGCGAGGTGAAAGGTGGTATCTATCTTCCTTTCACGTTCGCCCCGAGTCCCTTTGACCTTGAGTTGTGTTAATCTCGAAGAAGCGGTCTCTCTTGGAACAAATTCGTCGGCAGCTTGATCCCTGCTGCTTCCAGCCGAGACACAAACGAAGGTCGCACTCCCGTCGCCTCGAACTGGCCATAAGCTCGTCCGTTTTGATCGATCCCGAGTTGACGGTAGCGGAAGATGTCTTGCATGATGATCATCTCCTGCTCCATGTTCAGAACTTCCGTGATGGACGTGATTTTTCGCGGTCCACCTTGGAGGCGGTTGGCTTGAATGATGACGTCGACGGCCGAAGAAATTTGCTGACGCATGGCCTTGATGGGCAGCTCCAGCCCAGCCGTCATGATCATCGTTTCGAGACGGGCCTGGGCGTCTCGGGGTGTGTTCGCGTGCAGCGTCGTCATCGACCCCGCGTGACCGGTGTTCATGGCCTGGAGCATGTCGAGCGTCTCGGGACCACGACACTCCCCAATAATGATCCGCTCCGGACGCATACGCAGCGCGTTCTTCACAAGGTCCCGCGTCGTCACCGCCCCCTTGCCCTCGATGTTCGCCGGGCGTGTTTCGAGCCGGACCACGTGGTCCTGCTGGAGCTGAAGTTCCGCCGCGTCCTCGATCGTGATCACACGTTCGTCGTGGCCGATGAAACTCGAAAGGGTGTTGAGCAACGTCGTCTTACCGCAACCCGTACCCCCGGAGATGACGATGTTCAGACGGGC
>CAYYUU010000602.1:0-5365 GCA_964474955.1 uncultured Alcaligenaceae bacterium
AAAGCAGCCGACAAACGGACGCCAGACGAACACTACATCGTGGGAGCTGCCAAGTGGGGACAGTATTCGCAACTGGACCCGGCCAAGCAGGCCGAACCCCAAGCCCAAACACTCTTGCAGGAGGCCCACAAATCTCTCGAAAAGGCCAGCACGACTGCCGCAGCTAACACGCCGGCCAAGAGGTCGTCGACCCAACTCCTTGCCCTGATCAATGATGTCGTGGAGCAACCGAAGGAATGGGCGAAAAAACAGGGCGAGCTACAAGGAAAAATCGCGACATTAAATACAGAGGTTGCCAAGGCCCAAGGCGACGCGTAGGCCGCCCAGGACCTCGCCAAGAAGAAGGCCGAAGATCTCACCAAAGTGCAGACCATGGCCAAAGACCTTCAAACGAAACTCAACACCGAAAGCAAGAAGCTCGAGGCAATTGGCACGGCGTTGGGCAAGGCGTTGATGGTCCCGCCCGAGAAACTCGCGAAGGAAGGCCCGACCAAGATTGCGGCCTTGGAAAAGGTCAAAACGGACCTCAAGACCAAACTCGACGCCATTAACGCCGAGTTGAAAAAGGCCGTCGCGAAGGAGGGAGCCGAGGGCATCAAGCTCCTGGCCGAGAAGAGAGCCAAGCTCAAAGGCGACATCGCAAAGCTCAAGTCGGCCGTCGTGGACACGCTCGCCAAATTGGATAAGGGCAAGGCCCCCGACGCGAAAGATCTTGAGAAGCTCGCCATGCGACTCAAGGCCGAAGCCACGGCACTCGCGGAGAAGGCCCGCTCGCCCGTCATCGGAGCTGTCGGGAGTCTGCTTTCTTCGGGGAGCATGTTCGCTGGGCGTGGTGCCGATTGGTTCCGAACGAACGTGAACGTGGCCAAACTCCAAAGCCAACTGGCCTACTACAAAGCCAAGGCCAAGTTCCAGGAAGCAACGGGGGCGGACCTCAAGACGTTGACCAAACTCGTTCGCGAGCCCGACAAGGCGGACAAGACCGACCGGCAGAAGGCCAAAAAGTATGCCGACTTCCTGATTGAACACGCCAAGAAGGATCCGGACGTGTTGGCTCGGGCCTTCTATCTCAAAGGGCTCGTCGGTCGCGCCGAAGCCACCAACAAACTCCAGTTCGACGAAGCCAAGGACCACTTGACCAAGGCGGTGCAACTGGCCAAAGGCCTGCCCAAACGTCCGGAATGGTTCGGCGAGGCCGAGACTCTCCTGGGGCAGATGAACAACCCCGCACCATACTACCTGACAAAGATCGCACGCCTCCGGAAAACAGGAGACTTGTCGGCAGCGCTTGGCGTGGCCGATGAGGGACTTTCCTTCGCACCGGGTGACCCTCGGCTCCTTTTGGTTCGTGGCGAACTCCGGCTCGCTGCCTTGGCGAGCGCAAAAAAAATGCCCCAACCGGCTGTCGCCAAGATTCGCAAGGACGCCGAGGCCGCGACCAAAGATCCAGCGACGAAGGCCAAGGCCCTGCATGTGTTGGGTAAACTGGCCGAGAAAGAAGGCGACTTGAAGACGGCCATTTCGAACTTCCGCGAGGCACTGAAGGTCGAAACGAACAAGGAACGCCAGAGAGCCTACGAAGCCGACTTGATCGAGGCGATCTTGCGAAAGGGACGAGAAAGTGCAGACACTTCCGTCCGTCCTCCGCAAGTTTCGGTTCGAACACCTCTACCTGCGATTGATCTGCGGGAACAGTTGGCGTCCATGATGGCTCTCGTCGTTGTTGGGGTCGTTCCTGGCCAGGATGGTCCCGACGACATGTCCCAGAGCGAGAAAGACCTGCGAGAAGTGATTGCGTTGGCCAAAGCAATGGTCGCCAAATCCAAAAGCCCGACCATCCAGGGCCGTGCTTATATGGCTTGGGGCGAGGCCATCAGTCGCTTGGGCCAGCGCACCGAGGGCCTCAAAAAATTCGTCAAAGGTCTCCGGATGGTGTATCCCGACGAGAGCACCGAACGATTGCAAAAGTTGATCGCCGACCATCCCGCGTTCGAGGTCCCCGATGCCTTGACTCGGGTGAACCCCGCGCTCGCCGAAAAATACTTTGCGAAAGGCGTCCTGGCGTATCGAGCCGGGAACTACAAACGGGCCGAGGGATACTTCAAGCAGTCGCTCGCGTACAACAAGAAATACGCCACCTACCACTACTTCCTCGGGCTCGCCCAACTCGCCCAGAAGAGCGAACGAAAAAGCCGGAGTGCGACAGCCCATTTTGAGGAAGGGACAAAGTATGAACTTCTGGAGCAACCGACCAAAGACGACATCAACTTCGCCCTGGAACCGAGCATTGCGGCGGACCGGCTGATCCTTGAGCGAGCCAGAGAGCGGTCGTACCTCAGGGAAGAAAATGAAAACGCTGGAGGAAAAAAGCCGCCGCAGATCGACCCGGGTAATTTCGGCTTCAACTAACATCTGCGATTCTCGGACGGGCATCCGACGTCACGAACGGTTGCTTGCCAACAAAAAAGCAGCGGGCCCTGGGCCCGCTGCTTTTTTGTTGGAGGTGTCAGAGTGGCTGGTGTGTTCGGAAAGTTGCTTTTCGATCTGCAAAAGTTTGTGTTGCCTTGGTGACGTTACGCGGGCTCACGGATAAACAAGAGTCGCAAACGTGAGGGACGTCCCACCAACATAGGACAGTTCTTTGTCCGACTGCCCGAGCGAAAACCAACTCTTCAAAATTCTTCTTTACGCCGCCCTTCGCGTCGTAATCGGCGCATCCAAATTCACGGTATTGAGCACCGTATATGCCGACTTGCCCTGGCTCTCGAAGTACGTCCGCGTGAGTACTTCTCCGATCAGCCCGAGCGATATGAATTGAATCCCCACGATCGACAACATCGCGCTCAACAACAGCAGCGGGTTGCCGGTCATGTCTTCGTTCCAAAGTAGCTTCATGGAAACCGTGGCCACCAAGCTCACGAAGCCCAGGAACATGGACATGATCCCAAGCCAACCCATCACGTGCATGGGCCGCGTGAGATAACTCGACATGAATTTGACGGTCACCAGATCGAGCAACACACGAGACGTTCGTCCTAGATTGTATTTCGTCTTCCCCGCCGTACGCGGAAAGTGTTTGACGTCCATCTGAACGATGCGTGCGCCGTAGTGTTCCACGAGCACGGGAATAAAGCGGTGCATCTCGCCGTAGAGTGGAAGTTCCTTCGCCAGGTCGCTCCGCATCGCACGCAACGTGCATCCCATGTCCTTGATCTGCACGCCCGTGACTTTGCGGATCAACCAGTTCGCCATCCGACTCGGAATCGTCCGGATGATGTTGTCCTTGCGTTTCGCGCGGCGACCAAAGACGGCGTCATATCCTTGGTCGAGCTTCGCCAACAACATCGGAATGTCGGCGGGGTCGTTCTGTAAGTCCCCATCCATTGTGACGATGACATTCCCGATGGCGAAATCGATTCCGGCCTTCATCGCCGCCGACTGCCCAAAGTTTCGGCGCAACCGGACGACCTTGGTGAAGACCGGGTCGGACACGGCCAACGTCTCGAGCACTTCGTAAGAATTGTCCGTGCTGCCATCATCGACAAAGACGATTTCGAACTCAATCCCGAGTGGGTCGAGGGCCAGGTGCAGTCGTTCATGCAACGGCCGGATATTGTCCCTCTCGTCCTTGATCGGGATCACTATTGAAACGTCCATGTTCGTCTTCCTCTGAACTGGTTTTCTCCGCGCCCGGGTTGGGCTCCGTTCCGACCTCGGGAGAACGCGGGCTTTCGTTCGCAAGCTGCTCGCCTGCAGATTCTGGATCTGCTACCTCCGGACGCGGAAAGCGTCCAAACAGGTACACCAAGCCACCCTCCAAGCTGACCGTCACCGTCACAGCAAACCACAGGAACGCCAACGTCAGGGCCGTTCCTTCACTCACGCCGAAAGGTGCCAGCAACAGGACCATGCCACCTTCCCGAACTCCCATCCCGTTCACGCTCACCGGCAGCATCATCAACAACGAAACCAACGGCACCAAAATCCAATAGAATGTGCCCGGCACGTCGGCGCCGATCGCAAGACCAACCAACCACACGACGACAACGTTCGATATTTGCACGAGCACCGAAAGGACCACCGGAATGATCAACACGCGCCACGACGGCACCGCGAGCAGGGCATCGAGGAGCTTTTGGATTTTCCCCGGCAGCTTGTCCCGAAAGCGATAGAGAATTGGCAACGAAAGCATCCCAGCAACGCCAGCCCCAACGCACGCGAACACGCTCCAGCGAATCCAATTCGGAAACGTCAGCGGCGAAAACACCACGCCCAACAACGCCAAAATCAAAAGCACCCACAGTCCGCAAAGCCGATCCAGAAACGTGCTGAGGAACGCATTCAGTTTCTTTCCCGAATTCCCGTCGAGATACCAGGCCCGCACGACGTCTCCACCCACCGACGTCGGCAACACCAGGCTGAAGTACATTCCGATGAAATAGAAACCAAGCATGTGCAAGAATGGCCGAGCGACTCCCAACTCCCGGGCGATGTACTGCCAACGAACCGCGCTGACGACCTGCGCGAGGGCCAGGACCGCCACCGCGCCCAACCAAAATTGAACCCGTAAATGGGCGAAGGCGTGTCGCACTTGGGGCCAATCCGTTTTCCACAGAATCAGACCCAGTAAGGTAACGCTAATGACCACACGCAGCGCCGTTTTCAACACCTTCCGTCTCCTCGGCTGTCATCGGAATTCACATCTCGGTAGGATTCCGCCATTACCCATTCGGCAAAAGCACGCTTTGATCTTTCTACAGTTCCGACATGCAAATGCCACACCCAAATGGGACATCGGTCTTGTCCCTCGACCGACTACCGCACCTCAAGCCTCATCTCCATGGGTTCCGACCCCACTTGAAAAAACGCCGCCATCTTTTCGTCAATCATGTCGAGCGTCAAATGGTAGTTGCCCGGCGTTTGGACCGGTTCGACCGGCACCACGACATCGACCATCTGTCCTGGAGCAATCCGAGCATCGTAAAGACCACCACGCCCGCCACTGATCTGGTTCCGATAATCGTCCCGCACAATCACGATGACGTGCTGCCCGACGTTTCGAAACGGCGAAAACTGCCACGCTCGACATCCGGTATTGCGAACCCGCACTTTCACGACAAATGGCTTCCCCGCCTCCACTGGCATCTTGGGAAGCTCATAGTCCTCAAAACGACAACCGCATTTCCCACCGCCATATTCACGCAGAGCCCACCGCCGAAAGACCTTGGGAGAATGCTCGAGTTGGTTTTCTTTCAACCAGTCCTCGTAATAATCGAAGAACTCAGCCATGTATCCGGGATGGCCAAGCGGGATATGGGCGTACCTCGGGCTCAGTTGCCGACGGGCTTGTTGATAGGAAATTCCC
>CAYYUU010000603.1:0-5360 GCA_964474955.1 uncultured Alcaligenaceae bacterium
GGGTGAGTTTAGGTGGTCAGACGTTTTTCCAGGGCTCTTCGCAGACCGCTGAGCATTCTGCTGATTTGATCCGTCAGGGTTAATAGCTTCGCCAACTCTTCCTGCTTCACCAACCCGACCCGCTGGCTGAGGATCAGGTGTGTTTCCAACTCCATCAGAGAGCCCCGCGCCATGCTGAGATGATTGAGGAACTCTTTGGTGTGCGCCCGTCCCTGGCCCTCGGCGATGTTCGCGGGAATGGATGCTGCCGACCGCCGAATCTGGCTTGTCAAGCCGAACAACTCCTCCTTCGGAAACGTCTTCGTCTCCCGATAACATTTCTCGGCCAGGTCCATGGCGAACTGCCACACTTCCAATTGACGATAACTCTGCACAGTCATCGCTCTTTCCTCCCAAATGGTCATTTCCTACCACACTCTCTTCACTCTCCGCACTCCACTCATCACCCATCACTCCCTCCGGGTCGGTCGGCGTGATGAGCCGAATTTCACTATCGAGAATCCGGATCAGATCAGCAAAATCCTTGGGCCGAGCGGCATAGCCTGATACATCCAGTAATTCTTGCCGCGACCGCATGTGGCCCTTGATGTCCGTCCCGGCTTCGGGGAGCAGTGCCTTGAGAACAGCCTGGGCCGCTTTCTGGTGCAGGCGATGTTGTGGCGGAGCGGTCGAGGCCGTGAACGTCTCTTCCAGGAAGGTCACCCCGATGCCTTCGGTGCCGCCGACGTCCCTGAGCGTGGCCGGCGTCCACGGTTTGCCCTTGACCATCTCGGCGAACAACGCCAACCGGACCGATATGACCTTGCCGTCTTGCGCCAAACCGGCAACGGCCTGATCGAGAAAGGCGTTTTGCTCTTTTGTGCTATGGCGGAGGTTATCGGGAAGCCGAGCATAGGCCCGGCCAAAAGCCGCCAACACTTTGCGGGCGTGAAGGGAGTCGAACAGATCGACAAGGGCCATGTTATGCCCCTGAAGGAGATCCACTTCCATGTCGCCCATGAACCGGCTGACGGCCAACCAGAAGTCATCGCGCACCATGACCACACACTGCACCCGCGCTCCGTCGCATTGCCGAAGGGCTTGTACTAGTTCCGGATTTTCTTCATTTCGCCGGGCGTGCAGCCATTGCTCGAACTGGTCCAGGATGATGACAACCTTCTTGCCCACGGGGATGCCCTGACCCCGGCGCAATGCGGCCACCGATTCTTTCAGGCTCTGGTTGTCCGGCAGGGCCGGACAGCGGTTGTGCAAGCTGTTCCGCAGACGGGTTTCCGTTTCCTCGGCAGTGGCTTCGATATAGACGTTGATCACGTCGGCAGATAAGCGGGGGAGCAAACCGGCTTTCATCAGCGACGATTTGCCACACCCCGACGGCCCATAGATGAGGCCCACAGTAAACGTGTCACGCGCATCGGTTGCCTCCATTCGCGTCTTCCAGAAACGAATGCTGTCGGGCAATCCATCCCGGTCGCGCGGGCCCGGCAACAGTTCGAGAAAGAAATCAGCGTCGTGGGCGTCGAAAGAACGCAGCCCCTTGGGAACGATCTTGATGGGCTGCTGATCGGAGGCGGGCGTCGCAATCGGCACCGGCGTGGAAACGGCAGCATCGTCTACCGGTTTGAGATTGACAGTAGGTTGTTCCTCGGCCGCTGCCGACCCCAGAAAATGACGCAGGTCATCGGCCAGATCCTTTGCCGTCGTGTACCGTTCCGATGCGCGTTTCGTCAGGGCTTTCAAGCAGATGCGTTCGAGTTCCTTCGGAATGCGGTCGTCAACTTGCCGGGGAGGCCGGGCTTCAAGGCTGGTGATCTGATCCTGCAATTCGTCCTGTGATTCCGCCCGAAACGGTCGCCTGCCGGTGAGAAGTTCGTAGAAAACAACGCCCAGGCTGAAAATGTCGCTGCGGCCATCTACTCGATGCCCTTCGCCCCTGGCCTGCTCCGGACTCATGTATGCAGGCGTGCCGGCATAACGCGGTCCCTTGCCAACATCACTTTCTCGCAAGGCCAGTCCGAAGTCCGCGACGAAAGACTTTCCGGCGCGGTCGAGCAGGATGTTTGCTGGCTTGATGTCGCGATGCACCAGACCTTGCTTGTGGGCATAGTGTAACGCCTCGGTTATGGGGGCGATCAATTCGACGGATTCGTGAACCGACATCCGGGATTGCTTGAGCCGTTTCGCAAGGTCCGTCCCGTCGATGAATTTCGAGACGACAAAGCAGGGGAACTCCGCGGAGTTACCGACATCGTAAACGGGGACAATGTGCGGGTGGTCGAGGTGGGCGACGGTGCGCGCTTCGGTGAGGTAGGCTTCGGCGTCCTCAGGACGTGCCACTCGTTCGCGATGCGGCACCTTGATGGCGACGAGACGCTGCAACTGGTCGTCGTGGGCAAGGTAAACAAGGCCGAAGCTGCCTTCGCCAAGCACTTTCTCGACGTGGTAGCGGCCGATGGCGGTAACATTGGATTGGGGTAGAGCAGGGCTTGGCGGAATCTGACCATCGCGGCCATGATGGGAAACAGTTCCAAGGTCCAAAGGAGCAGCAAGCGATAAACTTTCCGGCTCCTCGGGATTTCGCTCTAGGGACCGCAGCTTTTCTTTGCTGAAGGCTTCTTTCACGACCTCGGCATCGTTCGGAAAACGCTGTAGGTAAACCGCGAGTTGTGGTTCTTCGCCAGCCTTGCCAAGGAGTGCAACTTCCAGGCACAGCAGCTCGAGCAAGAGCCTGCGGCGGTCCACATCGGGGCAGTCGCTCAGGACTTTCTCGATGGACTGGCGACGGCCTGTATTCCAGGCTTCCTCGAAAAGCAGACAGATTTCATCAATCCGCCGGGCTTGCGCAAGGCTATTCTGAACATCGCTCATGGCACCCTCTCAATACGGAATTTCACAGGGCATTATCAGGCTTCTCCTGTTCCGGGCGGCTGTATTGTAACAGCGAAAGATGCGTTCTTACATTGAAAAAGATAAGTAGCTAGAAAACAAAGGGACGCAGTTCGTTTCTGGCGGCAATTAGGGAATTTATGGTAAAGTAAAGGTACCGTGGCTATATCTTCAACAAGATAGTCTCTCATTGGCAGAGTGGTAAGCGGCCTGGAAATTTTTTTTCCACCGCACCCCGTTGGTCTCGCTAGGGAAGGTGTGCAGTATTCAAGAACAAAACGGTTTGGCATTAACTGCCACACCTTTCCCAATCTTGGAGAAAGACGAGAAAGACTATGAAGATCGCTTACTTTACTATCGACGAAGTTAACGAGTGCCAAGCCCGCCGCTGGGCTGAGAATTGTGGGTTTGAAGTGGAGGTGATTTCTCCTCGAGACAATGACCCTAATTAGGCTAACCATGACGCAGTGGTCTACGACCTTGACAGCCTTCCCCCGGACGATCGAAACGCTCTTTTCGAAAGCCTTGCCGCATGTTCAGATGACCAAGTTGCGGCCATTCACAGCTATAATCTTGACAACGAACTGACGAGTGTACTCCACCATCGGAGAGTTAAAGTGCATCGCCGCCTAGAAGCGATTTTTGCCGTCCTACCAGGCAGATTGGCAATTGCAGAGCCTCAGGTAGAGCAGACGAATTCATCATTGAGCACAATGTATGTGGCGGCTGAAGCGTGAGGAGAAACCCCAACCACTTCCACCGAGAGTCATCGCTTGCTTCTGTCAGAGTAGTTCGTTGCTTGCGGTACGGTGCTACATCGATGGTGCTTCGCCCTTCATCTTTTCGTAAAGAAGAATCCGGCACTTTCGCCAGCTACATCGGTGGAAAAACCTGTGCCACTTACCACGACGAGCATGTTCCGGAATCTTCGATTGAAATTCTTGGGCACTCGGTTCGAGGAATAACCTATCGTCATTATGCTCATCGTGCTCCATTGGCTTTCAAAGCAAAAATGACACTTCCGCAACCGACTGGTCTAGGGCCAATGAAATGTTGTTGAACAGATAAAAGTCCATACTTGTTTGTGGTTGTCGTGGTGACCGGGAGGCAGAGTGCATTGGTAGCCTTGTTGCCCAAAAGTTGTTCAACAGCTTCAACACAAGTTCCCGCAGCAGAGGCAGCGACCTCAAACGAATCAGAGCTCACAATTGTATTTCCATCAAGATGGCCCGACCAGAATGAGCAAGCCAAATCAAAATAGGAACTCGACGAGCATTTCACAAGTACTAACATATCACGGTTAGCATGTGTCAATTACTAATGACACCCGGATGTCAATGACTGAATGAGGACATCATTTTAATTGGGTTCATTCACCAAATTCCTGGGGATACAAACACAAAGCGAGGGCGACAACATGAGGCAATTTCTACTAGTTTTGCTAATCTTTGGATTCCAAAGCGGTTCTGTTCAAGCCGAAGTGACACGGCTGTTTCGCTTCCCAACGATTCACAAAGACAGGATTGTGTTCACCTATGCAGGAAACCTGTACACGGTTGCGTCTAAAGGTGGCATTGCGAGAAGACTGACAAATCACATCGGTTTTGAGATGTTTCCTCGCTTCTCACCTGATGGAAAATATCTCGCATTTACCGGTCAGTATGATGGCAATACCGAGGTGTATCGCATGCCTTCTGAGGGTGGGACACCTACCCGGCTAACATACACCGCGACCTTGTCGAGAGACGAAGTTTCCGACCGTATGGGACCGAATAATATTGTCATTGGCTGGAAGCCAAATGGAAAACACATCCTCTTCCGTTCGCGAATGCGAGAGCATAACTCGTTTATCGGTCAACTGTATTTGGTATCTGCAAAAGGTGGTTTGCCAAAACAACTTCCGCTACCTCGAGGAGGGTTTGGCTCATACGCACCAGATGGAGCAAAGCTCGCCTACAACCGTGTCTTTCGAGAATTTCGTACCTGGAAAAGATACCGAGGCGGGATGGCAGACGATGTTTGGGTCTACAACTTCAAGTCCAAAGGGATTGAAAACATTACAAAAAACAAAGCCCAAGACATTATCCCAATGTGGCAGGGAAAGAAAATCTACTTCCTCTCGGACCGTGACAAAAACAAGCGAATGAACCTGTTTGTATACGACACGTTCAAAAAGGAGACTCGACAACTTACGAACTTTGAAAAGTTTGATATTAAGTTCCCTTCACTCGGGGCAGAGGCGATTGTTTTTGAAAATGGTGGGTGGATTTATCGCTTTGACCTCGAAAGTGAGAAACATTCCAAAGTACACATTCGCATTCTTGAGGACTTTGCATCAAGCCGGACCAAGCTGCATTCCGTCGCCAAGGAAGTGAGTGCTTACGAGGTAGCACCAGATGGCAAGCGAGCTTTGTTTTCGGCTAGGGGAGATATTTTCACAGTGCCCGCTGAGTCTGGTCCCACTCGTAACTTGACCG
>CAYYUU010000604.1:0-5358 GCA_964474955.1 uncultured Alcaligenaceae bacterium
GAGAAACCGGGTCTGCTATTTTCATTCTACGCTTGTGCCCAACCAAAACGAAAACTGCTCTAAACATCATTCTGGAAGCCGCAGAACGGTACCTTGACTCTTTCTTCGCTACCTACCCGCGAGTGGCCCGTTGGATTGAGGAGGTCGAGGACGGTGTTCAGGAACACGGCTATGTCACTACCCTCTATGGGCGGCGACGGCGCTTACCTGAGGCCCGCTCATGTGTTCCCAACGAAAAACAGCGTGCTTTGCGACAGGCGGTGAATTCCGTCATCCAAGGCACGGCTGCCGACATCTTCAAGTTGGCACTGGTTCGGCTTCACCGGGAACTCGATCCGGACACGCGACTCGTGTTGGTCGTCCACGATTCGGTGTTGTTGGAAACCCCTACGCATCAAGCCGACCAAGTGGCTGCCCAGGTGAAGGAAATACTCGAAATCTCCCCATCCCGCTTCTCGATTCCGTTGGAGGTGAGCCTCGGCATTGGCCAAACCTGGGAGGACTGTGGACGAGGGTGATACACGGTCACAAGCCCAGGGTGAGCAACGCGAAAATTTGGGCCCTTTTGGTTATCGCGTTCTGATGTGTTGTCCCTCCTCGAAGATTGTGGCAAAATACCAACTCCAGGCAAGCACGATGCAGCCACCAAAATGGAAAGGAGTTCCAGGATATGCAAGCCAATCAAGGCAGTCCGGCATCTCAAGACAACCAACAGCCAGCGTCGCGAACGTCTTGCCCGTCGAAGGAAAAACGGGAACTCGTTGGGGAAACGCGCTTCTGGAAATCAAGAAGCTCGACCTCCACAACAAACTGGGAGTGATTTTCGTAATGCCGACATTCTCCCATCTTCCCTGGTATTGCGATCATCCGACGGACCCTAAGATTCGCCAAGAGACCTACTTTGTGAAAGTCGTTGTGCCCTTTGTCGAGCGGACCTATCCGGTGACCAAAGGGAGCGAAGGACGGCTTCTCCTCGGCTTCAGTAAGTCGGGGTGTGGAGCATTCTCGTCGCTCCTGAGACATCCGGATTTCTTCGGAAAGGCCGCCGCATGGGACGCGCCGCTGAACATGATGAAACCCAACCGATATGGAATGGGACCGATCTTTGGGACCCAGAAGAACTTTGACAAGTACAACATCCCTACGTTGCTCGCGAAACGTGCCAAACAATTGCGGACACAGAAACGGTTAGGAATCATTGGGTACAGTAACTTTCGGGGACATCACAAGAAAATACATGGGTTATTGATTCGATTGAAAATCCCACATTTCTATCAAGATGTCCGGCAAGGAAAGCATCACTGGAACTCGGGTTGGCTGGAAGACGCGGTTCGGTTTTGACCGACCAGAAAGTCGGAATCAAACGGGAAATATAACGGTTGGAGTTCTCGCCGAAACGTATACAACGAACCGTACTTCCAGGCCGAGATGGGAAGCAAGATTGTTCGTCGCCCAAGCCCTCGACAACCACTCCAACGTTCAAGAAAGCTGAGTGCGCGTGGTGATGAATCTCAGGAGGGCAGTGCGCATGACGGTTTCCGAAGGCCTCAGGCATCATCGCGCCGGCAATTTACAGCGGGCCGTAGAAATCTATCGGCAAACTCTGGCGACCAATCCAAATGACTCAAACGCCTGGCAGTTGTTGGGCGTGGCGTTTCTTCAAAGTAACAATCCCCAACAAGCCATCGAATGCCTCACGCGATCTCTCGCGCTCGACGGAAATCAACCACACGTCCTGTCGAATTTGGGAGGCGTCTATGTCCGCGTGGGCAAGCTCGAAGAAGCCAAGTGTTGTTATGTCAGGGCGCTGGAGTTGCAGCCCGACTTCGCCGAACTTCACAACAACCTTGGACATCTGCTTGGGCTGCAGAACGATCACGCGAACGCCCGTCATTGTTTCGAAAAAGCCTTGCAGTTGAAAGCAACCTACCCGGAGGCCCACAACAACTTGGGCCAAGCTCTGCGTGCTCAAGGGGAAAACGAAGCTGCATGCCAGGCGTTTCGGCGGGCCCTCGAACTGAACCCGAACTACGTCTCGGCCCACAACAACCTGGCATCTTATTACAGCCAACATGGCCGGTTCGCCGAGGCCGAGGTCCACATCCAACGTGCCCTCGCGATTGCACCCAACAACGCGAACGCTCTGGCGAATTTCGCCTACGTTGCCCACCAACGAGGCAACGTGGCTCAGGCCGTTGAGTACTCACGCAAAGCCCTCGCCGTCGCACCCAACCACACTTACGCCTTGATGCTTCTGGGCTGCTATCTGTGCGATGGCGGTCAGCCGATGGAGGCCGCCTCCTGGTTGGAGCGTCTTTTGCAACTCAAGCCCGACGACCCGCACGTCTGGAACAACTTGGGAATGGCGTTTCGGTCTCAAGGCAAGCCCACAGAAGCGATCCGAGCCTTTCGTCGTGCCTTGGAACTGGCGCCTGACTTACACGAAGCACACACGAATGCTCTGTTTTGCGAGCACTATGTACCGGGCGTCACCAACGAGTCGCTCGTCTTGTCGCACCGTCGGTGGGATGAGCAACACGCGGGTCCATTACGACAAGAATGGAGCGACCATCCGAACGATCGGAATCCCACTCGGCGGCTGCGAGTGGGCTTTGTCTCTGGTGACTTCGGGCGTCATCCGGTGGGAGTGTTGACCTTCCCGTGTTTGCGTGCCCTGGATCCCGAGCAGGTGGAAATCACACTGTATTCCAATCGAAGTAATCACGACGAACTGACCCAAAAGTTTCAGGCCCTTGGTCGGTGGCGAGAGGTTTGGAAACTCTCCGACGAAGAACTCGCCCGACAAGTGCGAGATGATCAAATCGATATTCTCGTGGACCTCGCGGGCCACACGAGAGGACATCGGCTGCTGACGTTCGCAAGGAAACCCGCGCCGGTCCAAATGACGTGGCTTGGATACGAGGGAACGACGGGCCTCGCCGCGATCGACTATTTGGTAGCTGACCCGTACGTATGGCCGGAGCATGAACCGGATTTGATTCCCGAAACCGTGTTGCGGTTGTCCGGAGGATACGTTTCTTACGAACCGCCAACGTCACGACTGGAAGTCACGCCGTTGCCTGCGTTGTCCAACGAGTTCGTTACGTTTGGCAGTTTCAGCACGCCCATGAAAGTCAATTCGGACGTCATCGAGACATGGTGCGAAGTTCTGCGGGACGTACCGAACTCTCGGTTTCATTGGAAGTACCGGGGAATGACGGACCCCGAGATGAGCCGATACTATCAAAGCCAATTCGCCAATCACGGCGTCGAAAGTAACCGAATTCTGTTTGAGGGTTGGTCGCCGCCGAATCAAGCTCTCGCTGCCTACCAAAAGGTGGATCTGGCGCTTGATACGTTTCCGTTTGCCGGGAGTGCAACGACGCTCGACTCACTCTGGATGGGCGTTCCGGTCGTCACGTTGGCCGGGACCACATTTGCCGGAAGACACGGCGTGAGCCACCTGACTCGATTGGGTCTTGAAGAACTGATCGCTCCGAGCCGAACCGGATTCGTCCAGAAGTCGGTCGCTCTGGCCCAAGATTCCGGGCGGTTGAGTGAATTCCGCTCGCAACTGCGCGCGAAGGTCGAGGCGGAGTTTTCGGATGGGAGACGGTTGGCGAACGAGTTAGCGGGCGTGTTTCGGGAAGCATGGTGTCGCTGGTGTGAAGCGTAACCACAAGGTCGGTCGGATCCATAATCGTGGTATTTGCGACAGTTCGGAGAGTGTCGTCTTTCGCTCCGCGAAAGAACGCTTGCTTTTTGCCCCTTCGCCCAAGCTGATTTTCGCCGGAGGTAGAGAAACTCATGAAGGACACCCAAGTTGCCAATCCCACTCTGGCACACCAGTGGTTGCAGTCGGGCGTGACTTTGGTTTCGCAAGGCAAGTTGGAGGAGGCCTGCGAGAGTTTCCGCCAAGCCGCGGTGGCCGACCCGAATAATCACATGGCCCACTTGAACCTGGGCAGTGTGTTGATGCAGTTGAAACAGATCGAGGCAGCCAAGGATTGCTTCGAACATGGGTTGCGGCTGCAACCAAACTCTTCGTTAGCCCACACAAAACTCGGAAACTATCATGCCCAATCGGGCAACGCCGATGAAGCCATCGTGTGCTACGAGCGAGCATTGCAACACGACCCCAAGAATTTCTTGGCGTTGGTCAACATCGGCAACGCACTCGTACAAAAGCGGCGGGTGGTCGAAGGCATGACCCACCTTCGGCGAGCGGTGGCTCTGCAACCCAACAACGCCGAAGCATCTCTCAACTATGCCGATGCTTTGTGTTACGTGGGCCTGTGGACCGAGGCGGAAACATATTTGCAGAAAACCATCTCTCTCAGACACAACCAACCAAAGGCAATTGTCGACTTGGCCGTGTGTCTCCTCGGACAACGGAAATTCGCTGAAGCGCACCGTCTCTTCCAAGAAGCCACCCGGATGAAGGACGATCCGCAACTGCGGATGCAGTACGCGATGGCGCTCCTTCGGGTCGGAGAGTTTACGGAGGGATGGAAAGAATACGAATCGAGGCTCCAGTGTCCAGAGCGATTGAAGTACAACATTCCTGGCGAACAGTGGGATGGGTCGCCACTGGATGGGCGGACTATCTTGCTGAATTCCGAACAGGGATTGGGCGACACGTTGCAGTTCATTCGATACGCACCGCTCGTCAAGGAGCGTGGCGGACGAGTGATTGTTTCTTGTCAAGAAGCCGTCGTCCCGTTGTTGTCGTCCTTGGGCTTGGATGATGTTGTCCCGAAAGGCGAGCCGTTGCCGACGTATGACGTGCAAGTCCCCATGATGAGCTTGCCGAGATTATTTTGGACAGACTTGGAACATGTCCCGGCGACAGTTCCTTACGTCCACGTGCCGGAACAGCTCGCGGACACATGGCGGAAACGATTGGCCAGCGTGACAGGATTCAAGGTCGGCATCGTCTGGCAAGGCAATCCCACTCATCCGAGTGATTGGCGAAGGTCGGCGCTACTCGCGGCCTTTGCGCCTTTGGCAGAAATTCCAAACGTACCTCTCGTCAGCCTTCAGCAAATAAACGGGTTGGAACAACTGACCGAAAGCAGCCAACGATTCCCTGTGATAGACTTGGGTGAGGAAATGTGTGAAGGTACGGGATCGTTGCTCGACGTCGCCGCGATCGTCAAGGGGCTCGACCTGGTCGTCACCGTGGATACTTCGATTGCTCACCTGGCGGGCGCACTTGGGGTTCCGGTGTGGGTGTTGTTGCCGACGCTTCCGGATTGGCGTTGGCTCACGGATCGCACGGACTCTCCGTGGTATCCGACGATGCGGCTGTTCCGGCAACCTCAATTGTTAGATTGGGAATCGGTGTTCCAGGCGGTG
>CAYYUU010000605.1:0-5357 GCA_964474955.1 uncultured Alcaligenaceae bacterium
CTTACCACCTTCTTTCTCGACGGCTTTCGATACTCGCAGGAATGTCTCCACCTCATCTTTTTTCAACGGACCGCGCAGAAGCCATTTCCCCATGCCCGCGATGAGCCGGCGCATGTTGTCGTCGCCGAGGGATTGTTTTTTGGTATACCTGGCGACGAATTTCTTGACGTCCATTCGCTCGACAATGATCTGGGAGAGCTTCGCGTAGGCTTCGATGTGCTTGAGATCGACATTCAAATTATACGACGTGTTGGTGAACCCATCGGCCCGCAGGTCGCGAGGCAATAGCTTCTTCGCATCTTTCGAAATATCGACCCCGACGGCACTGCGGACCGTTTCGATATATTCGTTCACCGTCAGACGCCGCACCAAGTTGGAACCTCGTCGCACTTTGTGAGCGTAGTCCGATTCGCGGAGCGTTTCGACCGACCAAACGGCTCCGTCGTCGATCCATCGGCGAAGCAATTTCTTTTCGCTGAGCGACAACGGCGGGCGACGTCGCGGCATCTTGTTCGCTTGCACAAGAGTCCACACAGAACTTTTCGATGCGTTGCCGGGTACAATCGCTTTTCCGTTCTTCCCTCCCTTGAAGGCCGCAAACTTTCGCGAGAGATCCAGCTCGCCTCGTTTCGCGTCCCACCCATGGCATTCCAGACAATGCTTTGCCAGTATCGGAGCAATTTGGTTCTTGAAGTGACGAGCTTGTTCGGCCTTGGCAAGTTTGGTGAGTGGTCGAGGGGCTTCCGAAACCAAGTCCGTGCGAGCGTTGACTCCAGCCTTCAAGTTCCTGGAGATTTCCTTCGGCGAGAGATCGCGATCATAAATCGCCACGAGGTAGAAAGTGCCAATCCAGGGGCGGTCGCCGCTCAGTTCGTTGGCGAGTGCGAGCCGATACCCCTTATTCCAGTTCGACATCGAACCGGCAACTTGCCGTTGGGCCGTTTGCTTGCCGTTGATATAAATCGTGGCACGTCCCTTGCGATTTCGAGTATAGACGACGTGAGTCAATTTCGTTGAGAGGCTCCGACGAGGCGAACTGAGTGATGGGAGCCCGTTGTTGCTCGTCCGTTTCGTCCGCAACCGAACATCGTATCGATCACCGTCCTGCCCAAGTGTAAAGTTCCGGTTGGTCGGATTGCTCGAGAGCGTGACAATTCGCGCCGGACCACTTTGGTTCGTGCGAGCTGGACGGACCCATGCTTCGATGGTAATCTCGCCGGATTTCCGAATCGCGTCGATCAACCGCGATGGAGTCTTTTCCGACCGAATGATTGTTCTGCTTCGAACTTCGAGCCCGCCCTGGAAACGGCGAACCCCGCGCGAGTTACCAATCCGCAAATCGATGGGTTTCCCGGCCTTCGAGCGGTCCCGGACGATCTCGCCTTTCTCGCTGCGAAAGTCATAGAGGACCTGAAGCCCATCTCCCACGCGAAGGACTTTGGAGGACGTTTTGGTTTGGGTCGGGGATGGCGAGACGCTCAACGCTGCAACTCCCACGATTCCCATTCCGACCAGTACCAATCTCAAGAAAATTCGCATGCGGCGCATTTCCAAATTTCGGATGTGTTAATTTCGTGGCGGTGAGGTTACGGAACGGCGAAGACATTGTCGTGAGGTTTTGGATGGGTTGTTTGTCCGTAGAGCAGGCATCTTGCCTGCTCGCGTTTGACAATCCGGAACAGGCATGATGCCTGTTCTACGGACAAACAAAACTCCGACAGGGAGACCTAACTTTCGCGTCCCAAATTTCATTCCACTTTAATCGCTCAGGCATCAGGAATCCAAATCACTTCGAGTGAAAATCGTCGTATTTGTTGCTTGAAAAAATGTGAGATGTCTCGAGCCACCACTGGCGATAGACTGTTTCCAGACGAATGTCTGAAACAGTGCCCCGAGACGCCGGGTAAAAAGAGCGTTTCCTTCTTGCATAACTCGTTCAATCGTTCGGCTCCGCGAAATTCTAACAGGAGAGCAACATCGTGTGGAAACGCCAATGTGAACTGGAATCCGATTTCGAATCTCCCATCCCGACGCAAATCGCCTCGAACGAGGAATTCATTCCCCCTCCCCAAACGCCTGAGCAAAAGGAAGTCGAAGCTCGCCTCATCGAGTTGAGCAACGAAGCCGCGAAAGGCCAAGGGCTCGATCGTAGGAGTTTCATGCGAACGGGTAGCGGGATGGCGGCGGCTCTCGTCGCGCTCAACCAAGTGTTTGGCGATTGCTACGACGTCAACGCCGACGAAGTTCGCGACCAGGCCGCCTTTCGCGAGCGTTGGCCCAAGGATCAATTCATCTTTGACGTCCAGACTCACCACGTTGACGTCAGCCGCAACTGGTACGAAAATCATCCGGCGGGGCGAGCCGTGACTCGGTTCTTCCAACTCCTGCGGCCTTCGATTCGTGGGATTCGTGGAAGCCTCGACCAACTCAACCGCCAGCATTATGTGAAGGAAGTTTTCGGCGACAGTGACACCGTAATGGCAATCATCAGCGGCGTGCCGACCCGAGACTGGAACCGCAATCCCCTCCCGCCCGATCAGATGGCCGCGACGCGAGATTACGTCAACGGGCTCGCGAATTCTCAGCGAGTCCTCGCCCACGGACTCCTCCGGCCAAACCTCGGCGAGCGAGAACTCGACGAGATGGCCCGTCAGGTCCGCGACTTGAAAGTGTGTGCCTGGAAGTGTTACACGGGAGCCGAAATTGGTGACGAGTCGTGGCGAATGGACGACCAACGCGTTGCCTATCCGTTCTGGCGAAGGACCCTCGAACTCGGCGTGCGCAACGTTTGCGTCCATAAGGGATTGCCCTTGGGCTTGTTCAACGAACGGGCTTGCAAACCCGACGACCTGGAGCGAGCCGCCCTCGACTTCCCGGACATCAACTTCATCGTTTACCACTCGGGTTATCGTGGGACTGGATTTCTCGCGCGAGGT
The DNA here is from genome assembly GCA_964474955.1 of uncultured Alcaligenaceae bacterium. GTDB lineage: Bacteria > Planctomycetota > Planctomycetia > Gemmatales > Gemmataceae > CAYRFQ01. The sequence goes on from CAYYUU010000605.1 coordinate 2,937, forward strand.
CTTGGTCAACGAGTCGTCGATCCTCGCAACAACGACCCACAGGAAATCCCCTGGATCAGCGACATTTTCCGCATCCTTCGTCGCAATCCACAGATCCGCAACATCTATTTCGAACTCGGCAGCACGTTCCACCAACTCTCCGGAGCCAATCCCGTTCGGTGTCTGCACATGCTCGGCCAGATGATCCAAACCGCTGGGGCGGACCACATTTTGTGGGGCACGGATTGCATCTGGAACGGTAGTCCCCAAAGTCAGATCGTTCGGTTACGGCGGTTGCGGATGACCAACGAACTGATGGAACGATATGAGTATTGCCAGCTCACCGACGACATCAAGAACGGCATTTTTGGGCTTAACGCGGCTCGCATTCTGGACGTGGATGTGCATGCCCAAAGACAAGCTATCCAGGCCGACCAGCTCACACAATTGCGTGAGGAGTATCGGCAAAATCCTTCGCCCAGCAACACGCAGTACGGTTGGGTGTGGATCGACGAAGACGGCAAAGAACCCACGGCCCCTGTTGGTGAGCAGGAATAAATCTCCAACCTACTGCAGGGTCGAACTATATGCGTGTTGGCATCCTTGCGCTACTCCACGAATCGAACACCTTCATCTCTCGGCCCACGACGATCGAGAATTTTCGGGAGTTGAACTTACTCAGCGGAGAAGCCGTTCGGGATCGCCTCGCGGGGACGCATCACGAAATCGGTGGGTTCTTCGGTGGGCTGTCGGAGTTCTCGGACGTCGAAGTCGTTCCGATCTTTGCGGCCCGCGCGTTGCCATCGGGGACGATCCGAGCAGACGCCTGGGCAACGTTGATGCAGATGATGTTTGAGGCTCTCGACGGCTGCGGTGCAATCAATGGAATCCTGGTCGCACCTCACGGAGCTACCGTGAGCGAGTCCCACCCCGACGCCGATGGGCACTGGCTTTCGGAACTTCGCTCGCGAGTGGGGAACGACACTCCGATCATCGGCACGATTGATCCCCACGCGAATTTGTCGCCCCTCATGGTCCACAGTTGTGACGCGCTGACGGCCTACCGGACCAATCCCCATCTTGACCAACGACAACGCGGCGAAGAAGCCGCTCGGTTGATCGTTCGAACTCTTCGCGGCGAGATCAGGCCAACGATGCACGCGGAGTTTCCGCCAATCGCCGTGAACATCGAACGACAACTCACGACCGAACCACAATGGAAACCGCTCTACGAATTGGCGGACCAACAACTCGAAAACCCGAAGGTTCTGACCAACAGCCTCGTTCTTGGCTTCCCTTATGCGGACGTTTCAGAGATGGGTTCTTCGGTTATTGCCGTGACAAACGCAGACGCCGAACTCGCCAAAAAGTGTGCCCGCGAACTTGCTCGTGAACTGTGGGATCGACGAGAAGATTTTGCTGGTCAACTGATCGAGATCAACGAAGCAATAGTCAAGTGCCAACGGCTGGAAGGACCGATCTGTTTACTCGACATGGGCGACAACGTCGGGGGCGGTTCGGCAGCCGATGGAACCTATTTGCTTCATGCGCTTCACGAACGAAAAATCCCCAAGGCGTTCGTTTGCCTTTACGATCCGGAGTCGGTTCGTGAAGCGACCAAAACCGGAATTGGCAACAAGGCGAAGTTCTCGCTCGGAGGAAAGACCGACGACCAACACGGACAGCCACTTCGGGGCGAGTTTCGCGTATGTTCATTTCATGATGGCCAGTTCGAAGAACCGGAGGTCCGCCACGGAGGTTTCCACCAGTTTGACCAAGGAGCCACCGCGATTGTGGAGTCTGATCACGGGCTCACTGTAATGCTCACTTCCAAACGGATGGTGCCGTTCAGCCTTTGGCAACTTCGTAGTTGTGGGCTCAATCCTGCGGACTTTCAAGTTCTCGTTGCCAAGGGCGTGAACGCACCCGTGGCGGCATATCAAGAAATTTGTCGGTACTTTCTCCGAGTCAACACTCCGGGCTCGACGTGTGCCGACATGACGCATTTGAATTTCACTCGGCGTAGAAGACCGCTGTTTCCATTCGAGCATGAATCTGCTTGGAACGCTGAAGCGTAAGAATCATATGCCCGAGACTTCAAGCATTTAGAGTTCTCTTTCGGTTCTTTGTTTTGGAGTGCGTCAGCGAAGCTGACGCTTTGGTATCTTCGTCTTGATGTTGTCTTGGAGTGTGGCTCGACGCCGCTTTGGTAGTTTTTATTTTGTCTTTGTCTCCGTGTTCGGATTGTTGTGGTTGGCACAATCAATCTCACAATCTGAGTTCTGCTTCCGGCGTCTCTTACAATCAATATTAATAGGTTGTCCTTACTCATCTTTTTTCCGTTGGCGTCTTCTGTATCTGCATTATTGGCACAGTCTGCAACAGCGCCAGGGTAGCCCAACTACTCGCGGCAATAGAAATGAACTGGTCCTTGCCGTGCGG
>CAYYUU010000606.1:0-5350 GCA_964474955.1 uncultured Alcaligenaceae bacterium
CCTCAGATCTCAACGCATTGAGCAGCTGTCACATCGACGTATCGCTTGTTACACTGTCGGGTATGGATGTTGGTTTCCTTCGGGAGTGTTCTGTGTCCTTTTTTTGTATTGGGAGATTTCGAGGGCGCGAACGCGACGAGAACAGGGTAGCCAGACCCGTAGCCACGATTCCGGTGGAGCGAGAAAAAATTTCGAGAAAGCGAAGTAGAGGAGGCAAGCAGCCACATGTCGACATTTGATATTACCAAGATTCGCAACATCGGGATCATTGCCCACATCGATGCTGGGAAGACGACGACGACCGAGCACATTCTCTACTATGCCGGCGCGAAGCACAAGCTCGGGGGGGTGGACGAGGGAACCACGGACACGGATTACGACCAAGAAGAGCAGGAACGTGGGATCACGATTTATAGCGCGTGTATTCCGTTTCGATGGCAAGACTGTACCGTGAACTTGATCGACACGCCCGGCCACGTCGACTTCACGGCGGAGGTGGAGCGGTCCTTGCGTGTTCTCGACGGTGCCGTGGTTGTTTTCGATGCCCAGAAGGGAGTCGAAGCCCAGTCCGAAACGGTCTGGCGACAGGCCAACAAATACAAAGTCCCTCGCCTTGTGTTCATCAACAAGATGGACGTCGTCGGCGCGAATTTCATTAACGCCATCGAAGAAGTGAGGGATCGACTGGCCGGTCATCCGGTTCCGCTTGCCGTTCCCATCGGGAGTGGTTCTCCTAAGGATAGCCCGACGCCTTTCGCCGGGACGATCGACTTGCTCGAAATGAAGGCCCTGTATTTCGAACGAGATAACAACGGCAAGACGATCCGAAAAGAAGACATTCCCGAGGACCTTCTCGACGAGGCGAAGTCGTGGAGAGAAAACTTGTTCGACGTACTTTGCGAACACGACGAGAACGACCAAATCACGACCGCATACCTCGAAGGACAAGACATCCATCTGGAGACCATTCGTGGAGTCATTCGGCAGCAGACGCTGAAGTTCCAGATCCAGCCAGTCCTCTGTGGGTCCGGTCGGGAACACATGGGCATCCAGCCGTTGATGGATGCGATTTGTTGGTACCTTCCTTCGCCCATCGAGGTGCCCCCGGTTCTGGGGACGAATCCGAAAAAGAAGGACCAGCAAGAAACCCGCAAGGCGAGCGACAAGGAGCCGTTTGCGGGATTGGTCTTCAAGTTCATAGGCAGTTCCCTCGGGGAGCTGTATTACGTCCTCTTCTACTCGGGGACGCTCAAGGCCTTCAGTCGCGTTTGGAATCCGGGCCGGAGGGTCAAGGAGTTCGCCAGCAAGCTCTATCACATCCACGCCGACCCAAAACAACGCGACGACTTACCCAAGACTCAGGCCGGAGACATCGTCGCCATCATCGGACCTAAGGACTCAGTGACCGGGGACACCTTGTGCGACCCACAGAATCCAATATTGCTTGAGCAGATCAGTTTCGCCCAGGCCGTCATAAGCCGATCCATCGAGCCACAATCGTCCGGCGACAAGGACAAGCTCGTTTTGATCCTCGACCGCATGATGAAAGAGGATCCGACGTTCCACTGGCTCGAAGATCCCGAGTCGGGACAGATGCTCATGACGGGCATGGGCCTGTTGCACTTGGAGGTGAAGGCCCACCTGCTCGAACGTGAACACAAACTCAAGGTTCGGATCGGCAAGCCGAGCGTGAGCTACCGCGAACGTATCGATGAACCAAAAACGATAGTCGGAGAATGTATCAAGCAAGCAGGGAACTCGAACTTATTCGCGAAAGTGACCGTGAAGTTCGAAGGGACGGAGGGCGAGCACCTGGTGATCGTCACCCACACGCTCGATCCGGAGGCCGTTCCGCCGGAGTTCATCGAGGCAGCAGTGCAGGGCGTCCAGGGAGCAATGGGGTCGGGAGATTACGGCTACCCGTTGATCCAATCGAAAGCGACCATCGTCGCCGCGGAAGTGGACCCCGAACTCTCAAGCGAAGTGGCGTTCTCCGCGGCCGGTGCCGACGCGGTTCACAAAGCGTTGAAGGATAACGTCGTGCTACTCGAGCCCGTGATGCGACTCGAAGTCGCCGTGCCAGAAGACCACCTCGGGTCGGTCACCGGGGATCTCAACGCACGCCGAGCCGAGATCGCCGAAATCATTCATCGGGGTAATGTCCAACACATCGAAGCCTTGATTCCGATGGCCAAGATGTTCGACTACTCTGACAAAGTCCGTAGCCTTACGCAGGGTCGAGCGAACTGGTCGATGGAGCCGGACTCCTACCGACCAGTTCCGCCGGAGGTTCTCAAAGAGTTGTTCGATACCGATGGGTACTAAATCCACTACGTCCGGACGCAACCACGACCGTAGCGATTCGCGTTGGATTGAAGCAGGAAGTTAACACCGGCGAATTAAACATAAGATATATTATCGGACCTTGGAGCGAGGTTCTCGACTCGCTGGAGTGCCTTAACAACGTCCGATAATATTCGTTATGTTTAACTCCCGTTTGGACCGAGGCAAATTTTCTTCGGGGTTGGCACGCGTGTACTTTTCTGTGGTCTTACTCCTCAACTCATATCTGCTTTGTATCTCGCCATTTCCCAAGCTACAATAAAATCCTGACTTTTACTGACTTGAGCTATCGCTACGCGCGGCCTGAATCCCCGAACGAGCGGGTCCGGCGTTTTCGCAAGAGCTGCTTTTCGCTCGGCGAGAAGTCCTCAAGGAGAGCGTCCATTCGTGAGTCGGGTTATGTAAGTCCAGGTCGAATTTTAGATCGTTGCTTTTCGCTGTGTGGTCTCTTTCGTCGCTCCGGAGTTGGTTTTCGACGAAGATTCGCTGCATGAATAGGTTCCACAGACAAACATCTTTCCGCGGAGCAAAAGCAACTTTCGTGATGTCCTCACTGAAGCCTTGGCAAAGGAGTTTTTCGTGAGTGGCGAGAAAATCATGGCCGAAATGTTGCTCGCCTGGTTCGAGCAAAAAGAAAGGACCGGGAATGCCCCCGACCCGGACGAACTATTTCCGGGAGAGCCGGAAATGGCGGAGGAGTTTCGGCGTCGCGTGGCCAAGGCGCAGGCCCTCGACGAGTTCATCGACGCCTTCGGTGGGTTCGAAGATTCCGAGGATGAGTCGTCCGAACAGACTCCACCCGGACACCTCCAGGCGCATCATTTTCCCGTCGGCCCTGCGGAGTTGGAAGGAATGGATGGCGATTCAGAGGTTCTCGCGAGCGACGGAAAGACCCCTCCCCAACAGAAGCTGGTCGGGCTCCTCAGCGAAGGCCTCGGCACGACCGAAGGCGGGCCGGCGGCGCAAGGAAAACAAGTCGACCATTCGACGGCACAGTCCGAGGAGGCTCTCCCCATTGCGCTCGTGGGAGAAGCCACCCTAACATTCTTGAAAATTGGCGATTATCGGATTCTCACTCCCATTGGACAAGGGGGGACCAGCACAGTTTACCGAGCCATGCACCAGACGACCCAGGAGGTCGTGGCCCTCAAAATTCTCAGTATTGCCGGGATGCTTTCTCCGAGTGAACGGATGCGGTTCCGCGGCGAAATTGCCTTGCTGAAACAGTTGCGACACGAGAACGTTGTGAAGATGCTTGAGGGCGTTTGTCTGGAGGGGCGTTTGGTCGCCGTCATGGAGTACATTCCAGGGGGTAATCTTGCCCAACGGATTGCATCGGGCAAGGGTTTGCCGTTCGCCCACATAACCGAAATCGCGCGGACCCTGGCCTCGGCCCTTGCGTTCGTTCACGCGAATGGAACCGTGCATCGCGATCTCAAGCCCCAGAACGTCCTCATCACCCACGAGGGAATTCCCAAACTCACCGACTTCGGGTTGGCCAAACACCCCGAACTCGAACACAGCCTCACGCCTGCTGGAGCCGTCCTGGGAACACCGGCCTACATGCCGCCGGAGTACGCTCGCGGATTGCGGACCAAGGATGACCCCCGATCCGATGTCTATGGCTTGGGTGCGATCTTGTACCATACACTGACTGGGCAGCCGCCGTTCCGAGGAAAAGACCGGGACGCGATTCTACGCCAAGTAATCCATGGCCATCCCCCATCGCCAACAACGATCCGTCCCGAGGTTCAGGTCGGCCTCGCAGCAATCTGCTTGAAGTGCCTGGAGAAAGATCCAGCGCGGCGGTATCAGTCGGCGGATGAAGTCGCGGAAGCCCTTCGGAGTTACCAGAAGAGCAAGGGATGGCTCAGTGGCCTTTCGGCCAGGTGGTATCTGTTGGGCCGAAAGGTGAGAACGACCCGGCGGAAACGCCACCGGCTTCAGTTCGCTTGCGCCTGGAGCGCAGTGGTTGTTCTGATGCTCCTCGTTGTTTCGTTCATGAACTCCCCCTCGGTCGTCTCCACTGCTCCCGAACAAGAGACTGACCTCCTCCGCAAACCAACGAATCCAAGAGACCACAAACCCATCTTTGGAAAGGCGATCTTAAAAGCCGGGAAGCAGCCACGGGACCCATACGAGCTTTCCGGGTCCCGTGAATGGAACGTCTACGAGCTGGCTCCCAAGGTGCTCGAGTACAACTACCGGATTCGAGCCAAGATGAAGTTCAAGGATCTGATTGCCGCCCAAAAGGTCATGGACAAAATGGGAATCTACGTGTGGCGGCGAAGACTCCAGAAGGAGAAGAAAAAAGAGACGCATCAATTCGTCACCGTGACCGTCGGACTGTTCCGAGGAATCAAACGGTTCGGGGAGCTTGAAGTCCGCCGACTCCGGAGTGGAGGTCCCGCCGACCCCGCCGCGTTCATCCACTCGGTGGGCCGTCGGGACTTCGACGCGAACAACGAATGGCATGAATTTCGGATCGATGTTCGCGGCACGAAGTTGCAAGCCTGGATTGATGGGCATGACATTGGAGTGATGACCCGCAAACGCGAAGAGGAAGCCGCCCGGCAACTCAACATGGCAGAGAAAAACCTCCCGCTCGTTCCAGGAATGCCCAAACCAAAAGCCTTCAACCACGAACCGTTTGCAGTCCCGGGACCTAACTTTCGAATGACTTCCTTGTGTGACGTACACGGAGGAGTGGGATTCTTTACAAGCGGTAGGAAAATCTTTGTCAATCGCTTCAATATTTCGAAACTCCCACCGAATAGCTGAGTAAGAGTTGTAACTTGAAACTCGGACCGAGCGTGTGGCTTTGCTACGTCTGTTGCACGTTCTTTTCTCATTCTCAAAGGTGTTAGAATTGGCAGCTGATATTTTGATCCAAAGCCCCTCGGGGAGCACCATCGATGCTCTGGCCCCGAGTTCCCACGGGACGATTACGGGGGTGGCCTCTGGCGACCGGATTGAGGCTGTGGGCCTCGGCTATCTCACCCCGTGT